>DAIDJK010000014.1 GCA_027450225.1 Bryobacterales bacterium
GAACGTGCCGTCGCGATTGTTGCGATAGAGCCGGTTCCAGCAGGAGGGGTCGGACTTATCGGGGGATGCGCCCGGCGGCATCGGATCTTTGAGCGAAGCGCCATTCACGAAGAAGAGATCGAGCCAGCCATCGCCATCGTAGTCCAGCATGGCGACTCCCGCGCCCATACTCTCCGGCAGATACTTCTGCGAGGTATGGAAGGCGCGGTGACGAAAAGCGATTCCGGACTGGCGCGTGACGTCAAGAAACTGCGCCGCAGGCGCTGCGCTCAGGCTTACAGGAAACGCGGCAGCGATTGCGGACTGTAGAAATTCGCGGCGGTTCATCCTGTTGCCCTGCTATAAGGCGTCTCCGAGATCCACCTGCACGGGGGCGCCGCCATGGAGCGGCAGGATGGTGAGCCGTGTCCCTTCCACGCGAATATCCCGGACGCCGGTGAAGCTTTTCCCGACCGGAGCGCTGAAGGCGGCGTATCGCTTATGGATGCTTCGCCGGGCGTTCAGCCATTCGTAAGTCGGAGCGCCCCAGAGGGCGGGCGTTTTCAGGAGCGTATGCGCGGTGCCGTGTACCGGCGTGTCGCTGAACTCCATGCCGCGCGTGAACAGATCCGGCGTATAGGATTCCCACACATTCAGCCAGGGGAATTCGACTGGCCGGAATACATAGCCGAACACGAGCGACAGCCTGGGGTTGAACGCCGCGAACCAGCCGATCTGCCGCGAGGGATCGACCAGATAATTGTTCACTTCGCCGCCTTGAGTGGCGTTGCGAACCAGGCTGAGGTCGATGATGCGGCCGTTTTCGCGGCCGTGCGGCCAGTACTGTTCGGAACCGGCTTCACCGAGCGGCTTGCCGCGAGTGGCCGAGGCGAAGAATTGCGTCACGCCGCGCTCAAGAAAGGGCGCGCCCATGGTCACGTGCTCGCACCAGCTGACGGGCCGGTCCCAGGCGGCTTCATTTGTGGCGGTCTCATCGAACCAAACCACGGTTCCACGCACCGTCAGGCGGCGCTCGAAGCGTGTGCGCGATTCGGGCAGCTGGGCGAAAACGTCGAGCCAGTTCTCGCCTGCGCCGGCCTGCTTCCATTCGGAGATGCCGGTTTCGCCGTGATAGGTCATGCCGGCGCGCTCTTCGGCGGGCGAAGGATTGCCCCAGTAGGGAAAGCAGAGGCTGTGGCCCGCCAGGCTGCTCATCAGGCGCGCCCCGGAATCGCCGCCATAGCGTGTGGCGTCGCGCGCGGCGTCGTATTGCCAGGGCTCGATGGTGGGGCGGCTCTGGACCCAGAGCGGGCTGACGGCGCCGGGAGTCTTCAATGCAATCTCCGCCACGTGGCCGCCGCCTTTGAGGACGGTGACGCGCAGATGCGGCGTGTCGATGGTCCATGCGGATCTTCCGGTGAACTGCGTCACAGCGACGGCGAACAGCAGCAGCGGCGCGAAGCCAATGGCGGCTCTCAACAGAACCATTGTTCGCCGATCATATCGCGGTGCAGGAATGCGGGTCGCGCCGGGATCAACGAGTGGTCCGATGTCACCAAATCGGAGGCGCGGAACACCGCCTGGAAATACTGCGTGCGTCTGTCTTGTTTCAGCCGAGTTTCTCCGCGATGAGGTCGGGATCACGCGGCGCGATCTGCCGGAACAGAGTCTCGTGAACAACTGGATTTCGGTGGCGCGCCGAACTCGGCGTTCGACGAACAGGCGGACCCGGTGTTCAGCGTAACGGTTCCGGGCAACGCGCTGCGGGCTCGCATGACGGGGTGTTCAAGAACGTGCTCGCTTCGGCGAACTTTACGTGACGGTGCAGGCATTTACCCAGCCGCGGGCCGCGAGTGATGGCCGGATGGCGGCGGCCCGGGAGCGTGAGATCGGACGATGCCCGGGGTTTCCTCGCGAAATCCTCGAAATTACGCGCCGAACGAGACGTGCGCACCGAGCCACGGCACGCGAGAAACGTATACGTGGCCGGAAATGCCGTGCGCTTGTTGCCGTCGAGGAACGGACGGGTCTGCGACAGGCTCTCCCAAAGCGCCCCGGCTTCCTCGATGAGATCGGCGTAATAGCCGGTTTGCGGCCGGGAGAGCGCGGCCTCCAGCAGCCCCGGGTCCCGGACGCCATGCGAGCCTCCGTAACGCTCGATCTGGCCGGCTCGCCTGGCCAGGGCGGCAGGGGCGTCACAACAATTCTGTTTCCGGCGCCGCCCGGATATTCGAAATTAATTGTTTAGTCCCGTCGCTTGATTTCCGATTTCGCTCTGATATATGCTCACCAACACCCGCGATGAGGGATCGCGGATTTGCAGCACTCGAGGGGGGAGCTGTGCAGCGACAATTCGCGCGTATTCTTTTGCAGTACGTGGCGGCGCCGTGTGTTGCGCTGCTGATATCGGCCGGTGGAACGGCCTGGGCGCAGGCCGTATTCGGCGGCATTTCCGGTACCGTGACCGATTCCACCGGCTCCGTGGTGCCGAATGCGAAGATCACGATCACGGACACCGGAAAGGGCGTCACCTACAACGCCACGAGCAACGACTCCGGTAATTACGCTCAGACGCATCTGATCGTCGGCTCTTACGATGTGCGCGTCGAGGCGGCCGGTTTCAACGCCTTCACACAGAAGAACGTCTCGGTGGAAGTGGATGCCGTAACGCAGGTAAATGCGCAGCTTACCGTCGGAAATGTCGGCGAAGTGGTCAACGTGACCAGCGAAGCGCCGCTGCTCAAGACAGAAAAAGCCGATGTTTCGGATACGCTGCCGCAAAAAACCGTCTCTGAAATCCCGGTTTTTCAGCGCGACGTCAGCCGCCTTTATTTCCTCGTCCCCGGAGTTCAGGCCTCCGGTACCACCGGATCGAGCGAGCAGCCGCAGGACACTTACCGGCCGTCGATCGGCGGGCAGTACTGGGGCGGCATCTCGTTCCAGCTCGATGGCACGGACAATCGCGAATCCGTGCTCGGCGAACCGGTGATTACGCCGAACCTCGACAGCCTGTCGGAACTGAAAATCACGACCACGGCCTACGATGCCGAATTCGGTCAGGCGAGCCAGGCGGTGATTTCGGCGCAGACGAAATCCGGCACAAACCAGATCCACGGCAGCGGCTTTGAATACCGGCGCGACAACATCGGCGCGGCGCGCGATCCGTTTGCGCAATCGCAGCCGATCGCGGGCACGAACGGACGCCTGATTCCCTCCACGCTGTGGAATCAGTTCGGCGGCTCGGCTGGCGGTCCGATCCAGAAAGACAAAACGTTTTACTTCGGCGACTATCAGGGCAGCCGCCAGCGCAACGGCGGTTCCGTGCTCACGCGCGTGCCCACGGCGGCGGAGCGCGCCGGGAACCTCAACGATCTGGGCACGCCGTTCTTCGATCCGTGCAGCAGCGGTCCGAACTGCGGCGGCAACCCCGCGGCGCGCACACAGTTTCCGAACAACATCATTCCGGCGTCGCTCATCGCGCCGCAGGCCTCCACGCTGCTCGGTTATATCCCGATGCCGAACATCGCCGGCGTCACCGGGGCCGCGCCCAATTACACGGCTTCGGGAAGCGCGATCGTAAACAGCGATTCCTTCGACGTCCGTGTGGACCGGTATCAGACCGAGAAGCTTCACATGTTCGGCCGCTACAGCTTCCTCCAGGTGGCGCAGCAGGCGCCAGGCGCGTTCGGACTCGAAGCGGGCGGTCCGCAATTCGCCGTGGCGACTTATGCCGGCCAGTCATCCCTGCGCTCGCAGAGCCTCGCCTACGGGCTCGATTACGTGATCCGGCCGGACTGGCTCGCCGATTTCCGCTTCGGTTTCTTCCGCTATCGCGTTTTTGTGGATCCGAACGGCCTTGGCACATCGCCCGCCAAAGACGCCGGCATTCCGGGCCTGAATGTGGATCCGTTCTATACCTCCGGCATGCCCGCGTTTACGCTGAACGGCACCGGCGGCCTGAACTTCGGCTATTCGCTCGGCGTGAATGCGTGCAACTGCCCGCTGAACGAACAGGAGAACGAATTCCAGTACGTGGGCAACCTGACGCACACCTTCGGCAACCACGCGGTGAAGTTCGGCGTCGATTACCGGTTTCAGCAGAACCTGCGCGTGCCCAGCGACTCGCATCGCTCAGGCCAGCTGACCTTCGATCCCACCACCACCGAAGGTCCGAATGGCGGCGGGCTGTCGCTCGCTTCCTACCTGCTCGGATACGTGCAGACCTTCACCCGCTATGTCAGCAACACGACCACTGCGGCGGAACGCCAGAACCGGCTCTTCGACTATGTGCAGGATACCTGGCGCATTACGCCAAAGCTCACCATGAATTACGGCATCAGGTGGGAAATCTACTTCCCGCAGTATGTGAATGCCAAAGACAACGGCGGCTTCCAGAACCTTGCCACCGGAGAGGTTCTGATCGCGGGTGAAAACGGCATCGGGCTCAATGGCAACGTCAATACGGCGCTCACGCATTTCGCGCCGCGTGTGGGGCTCGCTTATCAGCTCGATCAGAAGACCGTGATCCGCACTGGCTATGGCCGCTCTTACGACGTAGGAGTATTCGGCGTTTCATTCGGTCACAACGTGACGCAGAACCTTCCCGTGCTGGCGAACCAGTCCCTGAATCCGGCGAATCCGTGGCAATCGGTCTTCACGCTGAATCAGGGGCCGCCCGCCCTGAATCCCACAACCATCCTTGCTTCGCAGCCCAAAGGAGCAACGGGCAATCCCCTGTTGCCGAACGGCGTAAGTCCGAATGTTCTGCCGCTGACCAGCAGCAACACCATGCGGCTGCCGGTGGTGGACGCATGGAACTTTACCGTGGAACGGCAGATCACGCCCAGTACGGTTCTGTCGGTAGCTTACGTAGGCAACCACGGATATCATGTAACGCCGGGTGGAACCAACTACAACATCAACCAGCCCACCATCGTGGGCTTCGGAACGCTCAGCACCAACCAGCGCCGGCTCTTCTATAACGAATTCGGCTGGACGCAATCGATCAAATATTTCAGTGACGACGGCAGCGTGAAGTTCAACTCGCTGCAGGCCCGCGGAGAAAAGCGCTTCTCGAGCGGCCTGTCAATCCAGGGCAATTTCACCTGGGCCAGCGCTTTCGATTTCGCCAACGATTATTACTTCTGGAATCACGCGATCGACTACGGGCGGGAAAACGGCGTTCGGAAATTCGTTTACAACATGACGGGCGTTTACGAACTGCCCATGGGCAAAGGCCATAAGTTTCTCGGTAGCGCTTCGCGTCTGGAGAATCTTTTGGTTGGCGGCTGGCAGCTTTCCGGAATCGGATTGTACGAGTCCGGTATGCCGTTCACGCCTTCTTATCTCGATTGCGGCAAGGACGAAGATACTGGCCCATGCCGTCCGAATATCGTGGGCAGCGCCGGCATTTCAAATCCGAGCGCGGCGCAGTGGTTCGCGGTCGCGCCAATAGGGACCGGAACCGGTTGTCTTGCCGGCAACACACGGGAGCTGAACACGAACGGCTGCACCCGCGGACCCTGGAGCCGCCCCGCGCCCGGAACGTTCGGCAATGCGGCGCGCAACGCCTTCTTCGGACCGCATCTTTTTAATACGGATGCCGCTCTGAGCAAACGATTCACGATTACCGAGAGGGTAGACGCTCAATTCCGCGCCGAGTTGTATAACGCCTTCAATCACGTGAATCTGGGGCAGCCGAACGCGACGGTCGATTCGCCGACGGCGGGACAGATTACGTCGATCGCGACGCTTTCGCAGATGCGGAAATGGCAGCTGGGACTAAGGTTGACCTTCTGATCCCGACAGGAAGTCGGAAGCATTGCTGCAGCGCGATGCCTGCCGCAGTCGTGCAGATCCGCGTACGCGGAACCCGGATGCGAATTACATCAACGGTGACGGCGTTTTTTGATTGATTCCATTCGTGTTACGTGCTGGCGCACCGATCAGCATGCCATATTCTTTGGCAGGAGATCGGCATTTGGCTGCTTTTTGACTGCCATTTAAGTGTGATTCTGGGTTACGATACGAATGGAGCCAGCCCCATGGGCACAATAACATCGCCCCGACCCGATGCGGCAGCACATCGAGAAGCAATCACGGCGGAGTTTCCCGCAATCGTAAATGGGCTTGTCGGGATTCTCGGCAGGAAACTAACCGCGTACATCGGCGGCGCTAAAGATGTTCGCGCGATTGACAGGTGGATCTCCGGCCGGGAAGCATATAAAAACGCCGAAGATCGAATTCGACTTGCGTTTCAAATTGCCAAAATGCTCGCCTCCAGAGAGGATCCGAAGGTAGTTCAAGCCTGGTTCATTGGCCTCAACCCTGAGCTTAACGACCGCGCGCCGATCAGATTTTTTCACGATCCGGATTTTGGGCTGGCTGGTCAGCAGGTTCTGGCGGCTGCTCGATCCTTCCTTGTCGGCGGGTAGCGACGTATAACTCCGACCGAACCATTCTGGCCGATTTATCGAATAGGCCGGCAGCCGGATCCGTGGCAACCGCCTGATTGGGCCAACAGCGTCGAAGGACGGTTCGACAATCGCTTCGACGACCCAACCGGTACATTTCGCGTTCTCTATGCGTCCTCTCAGCGTCTCGGCTGTTTCCTGGAAACACTCGCTCGGTTTCGTGTCGATTTCGAACTCCTCGCAGAGCTTAAAGACATTCAGGGGGAAGATGATTATCCGGATCCCGGAAGCGTGCCGGATTCGTGGCTTCTGAAGCGCATCATGGGATCGGCTTATGCTCAGGGCGCTTTTGCCGACGTTTGCGGCGCGTCGTGGACGGCCCAGCTTCGGCCGGTGATGGCGGCTGAATGTCTGAAGTACGGAATACAGGACCTTGACGCCTCGGTCATACTTGGCCCGAACCGTCGAATCACGCAACGCATATCCCGGATTGTGTACGAGCATCCGGCGCGATTCGATGGGATTCGTTACCCTTCGAAGCATGGAAGAGATATTGAAAACTGGGCGCTCTTCGAACCATTCACGCAGATAAGCGCAACGCAGAATACTGCGATTTCCAGAACAGATCCCGACCTCCTTGCAGCGCTCGAAATGTTCAACCTGCATCTAACTGAAGAAGAATGACTGCCGTTGGCAGCCAAAGTTTTCCTGGCGATTCCTGGCGATCGCTAGGCTTTCACGCCCCGGCCTTCCACCACGGTACACACGCGGTTGGCCGGCGCGCGGAAGCGGTCAATCGCCCCGCTCGGCCAGCGGACTTCGATATCCGCCGTGGCCGCTTTGCTCAGCCCGAAGTGCACGCGCAGATCGCTCTGCGAAAGATAGCTTCCTCCGCTGCGGACCTCGTCGATCTGCCGATGCCCGTCCGGCGTGGTGCAAACGATGCGGGCGCCGATGCCGGACCGGTTCGACTTCACGCCCACCGTCCGGATTTTGATCCAGTTGTTGCCGGTGGATTCGTCGCAGCGCAGCAACTGCGGAACGTCGTTGATGCAATTCACCAGCACATCGAGATCGCCGTCGTTATCGAAATCGCCGAACGCGCAGCCCCGGGCGCACACCTTTTCGAGAATGCCCGGCCCGGCTGAGGCGGACACGTCCGCGAATCTGCCATTCCCCAGATTGCGATAGAGCACCTTGCGTTCGCGGTACCCGGAATCGCCTTCGCTCTCGCCCACTTCGGGGTAGACGTGGCCGTTTGAAAGAAAGATATCGGGCCGGCCGTCGTTATCGAAATCGACGAAGCCCGCGCCCCAGCCCATGAAACGCGTATTGGTCCCGAGGCCGGCTTGAAAAGTCTGATCGTCGAAGACCATCTTGCCCAGATTGCGATAGAGGCTCGATGTATCTCCGGCGAAATTGGTTTTCACGATGTCGAGCCAGCCGTCGCCGTCGTAATCCGCCGCCGAGACGCCCATGCCGGCCTGCGGCTTGCCGTCCGGACTGTAAGCCGTACCCGCCTCGATCGCGATATCGGTGAACGTGCCGTCGCCATTGTTCCTGTACAGCGCGGCGGAAGTCGAGTCGTTGGCCACGTAGATATCGGGCCAGCCGTCATTATCCAGATCCGCGACCAGCACGCCAAGCCCGTAAGTGCCGGGGGTTTTAAGAACGCCGGCCTTGCCGGACACATCGGTGAACGTTCCATCGCCGTTGTTGTGGAACAGGATATTTTTCCCGCCCTGCAATCCCGGCGGCCCGCAGGCGACTTTCAGGCCCTTGTACAGGCAGGGTCCGGAATCCGGCAGCGGAGCGGTCTTCGGATCGAAATCGACGTAGTTCGCCACAAACAGATCCAGATGGCCGTCCCTGTCGTAATCGACAAACGCGCAGCCCGTGTTCCAGCGCCTGCGCCCGTCGCCCGGATTGGTGGTGACGCCGGCCGCGCGGGCCACATCTTTGAATTTGCCGTTGCCCTCGTTGCGCCACAGAACGCAATCTCCCCAATAGGTGACGAACAGGTCGACATTGCCGTCGTTGTCGTAATCGCCCGCGCAAACGCCTTGTCCCCAGCCGGTGTGCGCCACGCCCGCGGCGACGGTGACATCGGTAAAAGTGCCGTCGCGATTGTTCCTGTAAAGGCGGCTCACCGGCGCTTCCGCTGCGCTCCAGTTGGCCTCGAAGCGGGTTCCGTTCACGAGGAAAATATCCAGCCAGCCGTCGTTGTCGTAATCGACGAAAGCGCAGCCGCATCCCGTGGTTTCGAGCAGGAACTTGTTCGTGTGTTCGCCGCCGAATGTCGTCTTGGCGCGCAATCCCGCTTCTCTGGCCACGTTCCTGAACTGCACATTGAGCGGAGTTTCCGCGAGAAGCTGATCGAAGGAAAAAACCGGCGCGGCGGCGCACAGCGATCGAATAAACCCGCGTCTGGATGTTGCCCTCGCCAGCTTCATCTTTTCTGCAGCATCTTTCCGAGTTCGGCCTCTTTCTTCTGTTTCGCGCCCGCTCCTTCGGCGAACGCCTGGCGGCTGCCTTCCATGTCGCCCTTCTGCCGCAGAACCTGGCCGAGCGTGTTGTAAGGCCCCGGATCGCCCGGGTGCAGCCGGATCGCCTGCCGCAATGCCTCCTCCGCGCCTGCCAGATCGCCCTTCTGCTTCAGCGCCGTTCCCAGCATGAAATACGCTTCGCCGTAATCCGGATTCAGCGCGATCGCCGCCTGCATCTGTTTCGCGGCGTCTTCGAACTCGCCTTTCTGCCAGTGGATGATGCCGAGCGTATAGTGCGGCTCGGGCATGCTGGAATCGAGAGCCAGCGCCCGCTCGAGTTCCGTCTTCGCCCCGTCAAGATCGTCCCTCTGCTTCAGCGCAATGCCCAGATCGTAATGCGCGACGGCGGAATCCGGATCGCGCGCGATCACCTTGCGGAACTCCGCTTCCGCCTTTTCGAGTTCGGCCTTCTGCAGGAAAGCGAAGCCAAGATTGATGCGCGCCATTTCATTGGCCGGGTCCCCGGAAAGAATCCGGTTGAACTGCGCCATGCCTTCTTCCGCGCGTCCCGTACTCACGAACTGATAACCCAGATTGTTGCGCGCATCCGGATTCGCGGGATCGAGCGCTACAGCTCGTTCCGAGGCCTCGATCGCGCCCTTCATGTCGCCGGTATGTTGCCGCGCGACGCCCAGCTGATTCCATGCGTCCGCCTGCCGCGGATTCAGTTCGACGGCCGCGGCCAGTTGCGCGGCGGCCTCCGCGAAGTTCGATGTCGCGTTGAATGCCTGGCCCAGATGATAGCGGTAATCGAAATTCTTCGCATCGAGCGCAACGGCCTGGCGAAGCTCGGAAACCGCGCGTTCCGGTTGCTGGCCAAGCCAGCACGCCACGCCCAGGTGATAGTGCGCCGGCGCGTACTTCGGATCAAGCGCGATGGCTCGTTCGAAATGAGCGTTGGCGTCCGTGCTCCGCTGCAGCACTTCCAGCAGAAAGCCCAGTTCATCCTCGAGACGCGCGGAGCGGGGATTCAGCCGTTCGGCATTTTCAAGCGCCGCCAGCGCGCCCGCCGCATCGCCGGCGCGCTCGAGCGCTTTCGCCCGCGCTTCGAACTGCTCCGCCGTGGTCTGGGCCCGCGCGCCGGACGCCGCCATGAGCTGAAGCGCCGCGATCAGCGCGAATGCCGTAGTGCACTTCACCGGAAAGGAGGAGTATAAGACGCCCGTTACACCCGGCCGCGCAGCCGGTAGTAAGAAAGGCCATCAAAAAGAAAGCGCCGCGGGAATATCCGTCTTCCTGAAATCGTCTCCCTTGTAGAGCAGCGGTTCGCGAGTTATCCGGGAGAGCGCATAGGCGAAGCAGTCCCCGAAATTCAAGCCGGCTGGATGCCGACCTTTGCCAAAGCGATGGAATGCCTGCCGCGCAACGTGCGCCTGCTCGATGGTGAAAGGCTCGATTGTGATGCCAGCGCGCTGCAGAAACAGATCGCACTGTTCGACCGCATGCATTCCGATCTGGCCTTCGAGAACGATCGAGAGTTCGACAAAATTGGGGGCGCTGATTCGGCAACGATCGGAATCGTGAATGGCCTCAATGTAAACATCCGCCCCGGACTCCCCGAAAAATATGGCGGCAAGGGCGGACGTATCCAGAATCATTTCGGCAGGCCAAGCTCGTCGTACAGGAACTCCGCATGATCGAGATACGGCCGTTTGACGCTTGCCGACACGCCTCTGGCTATCTCACGAAGTTCTTCAACGGATGCTTTTCGCCGGGATGCGTCGAGCCGCTCATATCGCTCGCGCAAAGCCTGAATGACAACACGAGTCAGCTTTTCGCCGGTAATCGCGGCAATGGCGTGCGCCAGCCGATGTGCTTCGGCGTCTTTTATATTCAGCGCACGATCACGAGCGTTTTCCACCATTCAAAGACAGATTCTACCATTCAGCCGCCGAACGTTACCGCTGTGATTGGGTGTGCCGCGGACTTGACCTGCACCCAGCCGCGCAGCCAGTAATAAAGAAGGCCCACGGACTCGTGCAGTGTTCGCCGGGATTGTCAGCGGTATTGGACCAGGAGGTTATGTCTGGGGCGGAAGAGCGATCTCAACGGCGTCGCGCTGAATGCCTTCCAGCATCCCGCGGAACACAGGCTGATGGAACGGGAGCACCGCGTACCAGTAGATCAGCCCGAGCAGCCCGCGGGGCCGGAACAAAGCTGTCTGGTGGAGAATGCATTGGCCCTTGTTTCCTGGTTCTATTCGGAACTGGAGCAACGCCTCACCCGGCAATCGCATTTCAGCTCGTAACGAAACGGAACGGTCCGGCTCGATACCCACGACGCGCCAGAAATCGAGCGCCTCGCCGTAGCTGAGGACCTCGGGATCACGGCGGCCGCGGCGCAACCCAGGCCCTCCAGCCAGACGATCCAGCCAGCCGCGTATCGCCCAGAGCCAATTGGCTCCATGCCAGCCACGCTGCCCGCCCAGGCGACATATGGCGCGGAATACTGCCGCCGCCGGTACGTTGATGGCAACTTCGCGGGAATCCCGAAAGACTGTGCCGCCAGACCAGTCCGGATCACCCGGCATGGGACCGGCCATCGACCAGCTTGTCTCCACCTGACGCGCCGTAACCTGGCTGAGTGCAGCGCGGATAGCCTCGCGAACGTCCAGCAGCTTCTGCGGGACCAGACGAGTGATCCGGTCATCACGGCACACGACCGGGTTCTTCAGCCCTTCGGCCAGCGGTATTGCAATCTTGTGGCTTAGTGGCGTCACAAGATGAATCCAATAAGAACTCAGGCGAGGCGTCAGGACTGGAACCGGTATGAGCCAGCGACGGGGAAGGCCGAGTTCTTCGGCCATGATGCGAATGATGTGGCTATAGCACAGCGCTTCAGGCCCACCGATGTCGAAAACTCCGCCGATGGTCTCCGGGACTGCCAGCACGCCAACCAGGTAAGCGAGCACGTTTTCCACCGCGATCGGCTGGCATCGGGTGGTCACCCATCTGGGTGTAATCATGACGGGCAACCGGTGCACGAGGTACCGCAGAATCTCGAACGAGGCCGAGCCCGAGCCGATGATCATGGCCGCGCGCAGCACCGTCACCGGCACTCCCGCACAGGCAAGCGTCTCCTCCACGTCACGGCGCGAAGACAGATGCCTGCTTAAATTCGCGCCGGTTTCACCCAGGCCGCCAAGGTAAATGATGCGCGCCACTCCGGCATCGTGGGCGGCCCGTCCGAATGACAGCGCGAGTTCGCGATCGCGTTGAGCATACTCGTCGCCTGCCGACATCATCGAATGCACCAGATAGAAGGCCGCGCCGCAACCTTCCAACTCACGGGTTAGTGAGGGCGCGTCGGCGAGATCGGCTCTGCGGATCTCAACGCGGGAATCTGACGCCCAGCCGCGGCCTTCCAGCTTCGCGGGAGAGCGCACGACACATCGGACGGCATACCCGGAAGCGAGCAGTCGGGGCACGAGTCTCCCGCCGATATAGCCGGTAGCGCCCGCTATGGCAATGCGTTGCAGTTAAGGAATTCCAGGGGCCGTGAGCCCTGCTTCAGTCTATCGGATATTTGCTTTTTGATAGTTCCTTTTGATTGCCTTGGCGCTGTTTCCGACTACACCCAGCCGCGCAGCCAGTAATAAAGAAGGCCGGCTGATTCGTGCAGTGTTCGTTCGTTCTGATCGAGCGCCTTCCAGCCCGGCAGCAGATCCACGGGCCACTCCAGCTGGCGGAATCCCGAGGGCGCCGGAACCACCTGCATCCCCTGCTTTTCGAAACAGGCCGCGGCCCGGAGCATCGATCGCGCTTCCACCACCAGAGCAATGCGGCGTATTCCGTGCCGCCGCAGAACTTCCGCGCTGAACACGGCATTCTCGTGCGTCGAGCGCGACTGCTCTTCGGTCCAGATCCTGTCATCGGGAACGCCCGCGCCGATCAACAGTCCGCGCATGGTGCGGGAGAAGGGCTCGCCGATTGCGCCGGCGCCGCCCGAGGCCAGAACCGGCACTGCCCGCCAGTTCCGGTAAAGCCACGCAGCGAACTCGCAGCGGTCGAACGTATCGGCATCGGCAAGCGAGTACGGCTGCTCGAAATGCGGCGGGCTCACGCCGGCGGCCAGAACCACGATGGCGTCGGCCGGTTCAGCCGGAAAAGGACGAATCGGATACCGCGCTTCGAGCGGACGCGAGAGAAGCCAGTCCACCGGCGGCCAGAGCAGCAGAAACAGCGCCGCAAGGGCAACCACGATCGGCTTTCGCTCGCCGCGCCGCATCAGCCGGAAAGCGCCGGCAATCGCGGCGGCCAGCAACAGCGGGCACAACGGCTGGATATAGGTCATCGGACGGAATCGGTTTCCGTCAAACGAATTCGACGCTCAGGCCCGGCCGGGCCGGAGCGTCGATCAGATCCCGCCCGCCTTCATGATCCGGAGCGCGCTGCCCGAACCCGCGGCCACCGGCTCCTCGGTCAATACCGCCATTTTGTCTTCGATGTGGAGCTTCTTCATCTTGTATAGAAGCGCCTTGTATTCGATCTTGAGCAGGAGCGCGGCTTTCTTCCGGTTCCACTGGGTGGAACTGAGAGCCGCCAGGATCGCCGTCTTTTCCGCGTGGTCCTTGGCCCGGGTCACCTGGTCGAGAATCGCCGTCGGCGCGGCTTCGGAACCGGAAAGTCCCGGCTCGGACGCCGAGTCGTGCGTCTGTCTGGCGTTTCTCCGCTCCAGATCCCGGATGATCAGTTCCGGGTCCCTCAGAATCAGAAACTTCCGGATCACATTTTCCAGCTCACGAACGTTGCCAGGCCAGGAGTGCGCCATGAATGCCCGCCTGATCTCGGGCGTGAGAGCCGCCGAAACGCCGGAGGCCTCGTGCCGGCGCATCAGGCGCTCCACCAGCGGGAAAATATCTTCGCGGCGTTCGCGCAGCGCCGGAATCTTGAGGTTCACCACGCTCAGCCGGTAATAAAGGTCCTGGCGAAACTGTCCGAGCTGCATCGCCCGCTCGAGATCCCGATGCGTCGCCGCCAGAACGCGCACATCCACGCGGATCGTCTCCCGGCCGCCGAGGCGCTGGAATTCCTGATCCTGCAGAACCTGCAGCAGCTTGGCCTGGAGCTTGAACTCCATGTCGCCGATCTCATCGAGGAAAATGGTCCCCCCATCGGCCAGTTCGAACATGCCCGGCTTTTTCTGGAAAGCGCCGGTAAACGCGCCCTTCTCATAGCCGAACAGCTCGCTTTCCACCAGCTCGGAAGGCAGCGCGGCGCAATTCAGTTTCAGGAACCGCTTCTGCGAGCGCGTCGATCTGGCGTGAATCTCCCGCGCCACCACTTCCTTGCCGACGCCCGTCTCGCCTTCGATCAGCACCGAAGCGTGCGAATAAGCGACGCGATCGAGCAGGCTCTGCATTTCCCGCATGGCGGCGCTGACGCCCAGAAAAGTCTCTTCATTGCGGAGCGAAGCAACCGGCGCCGCGGGTTTGCGGTCCGGTACGCCGGCCGGCTGCCGCGCGATCGCCCCGTCGAGACTCCGGCAGAGCCGGTCATGGTCGAGAGGCTTGGGCAGAAAATCCGTCGCCCCCAGCCGCATCGCCTCCACCACCGTCAGCGGAGAGGATGCAGCCGACATCATAATCACAGGAACCGATGCATCCAGCCGCCGGATTTCGCGCAGCGTCTCCATCCCGTTCCGGCCCGGCATCACCATGTCGAGCAGAATCGCGGATGTCGGGTACGGACTGCTCCGAAACGCCGCCAGAACTTCGTCGCCCTCGCGCGCCACCGTTACCGAATAGCCGTGACACGTCAGAGCGGTTTCCAGATAGCCGCTGACTTCGAGATCATCCTCACCGAGGATTACGTTATAGGTTGTTTCCGATGGCGCCATAGAATGTCGATCCTTATGCATATGCGGCCTGCGATCCGGCATGGATCGCCTTCCCCGCCGCGAAGGGCAATACAAATGAGAAGACAGCTCCCGATTCACTGTTTTCGGCCCATATGTCTCCGCCGTGTTGCGCGATGATCATGCGGCACGTCGCCAGTCCAAGGCCTGCGCCGGCGCGGTCGTAGCCCGGCGAAACCGATATGTGTTCCTCGAAAATATCCGCCATGGGAGGCCAGCGGATTTCAGGGCCCGCGTCGCGGAAATCGAGCCGGTAACAGTTGGGCGGTTCCGGTTCGCCGCTCTGCCGGGCGGCCGCGCTGAAACCGGTGCGGTAATCCGCCCGGACCGGGTAGCCGGCGATTTCGAGATATCCGCCGCGCGGGCTGAACCGGCACGCGTTTTCCACCAGCGTGCAGCAGACCTGCCCCAGCCGCGAGGCGTCGATCCGCACCGGACCGGCCGGCGCCGCCAGATCGATCGAAATGTCCAGGCTTTTTTCTTCAATCACCGGCCGGGCTCTGTCGAGCGCTTTCTGAACGCATTCCCGTAAATCGACCTCTTCGACGGCCGGCGCGAATTCGGCGCGCAGCCCCGCGCTCACGTCGAGCATTCCCTCCGTCAATTCGGAAAGGTGAACGGCGCTCTGACGCATGCGCCCCAGCACCTCGCGCTGCTGTTCGGATACAGGACCCAGACGGCCCGACAGCAGAAGCCCGCAATATCCGGTCAGCGCCGACAGCGGCGCCTGGAAATCGTGAACGGCGCGCGTCAGGAAAATCGTCCGGTCCCGGCCGAACTCCTGCAGGCGGACATTCGCCTGCATCAGCGCGCGGAGCAGATCGTCGCGTTGCGCCCGCAGCGAGTCGAGCGTCGATGCCCACGGACGCCCCTGTCTCGCCTGAGCCGAAGACGCCGCCTGCAGAAAGGCGGAAAGGGCCGCGGCCTCAACCGGTTTCAGGATGACGTTGGTCACCGGCTGCCCCACCGCGCTCTCCAGTTCCCACAGGTCGGATTCGCTCGCAACGAACAGCGTCAGCGATTTTGAAACAAACTCGTTACCGGAAAGCGCCGCCGAGTCCCCGGGCTGGAAATCCCAGATCACCAGATCGGCCCCGGCCGGAGCTTTGCTGCTGACCGTGAGCGTCGCGCCATCGCCGAAAATATCGGCCAGCGCATCGCGCACCAGTTGCTCCAGAAGGTCGTTGCTCCGGTTCAGAACAACGTGCATCGCTTTCCGCATGAGCACCCAGCTTAAATCAAAAAAGGACCATTTTAAGTACGGGTCTAGTACTGGAAGCCCAAAAGGTCTCAACCTTTCCTCTCATTTTTCCCTGGCCTGCGGGGGATCGAGAGTACCGGTCGCAACATCGAAAATCCCTTGTTTTCCGGCCGTTTTATTTATGTTCGTGAGCGGGAAATGGAAAATGTTTCGGTTTCTTTACCCCTCCTGTTGACTGGTACGGTACTTGCACAAAGGGGCTTTTACATTTCAGGCAGACGCACGATGGACGTTCAACTTCCTCCCCTACAAAGTCAACCGGTCAATCTGGACAACACAACGGGTACAAAGTCCGCTGCCGCGGTGCGGTTCCCGCTGGTCTGGCCGGTCTATCTGTGGATGGCGGGGGAGCCCGCGCCGATTGTAGGCAAAACGGTGAGCCTGAGCGCCGAATCCTTCTATTGCATCGTTCCCCAGCCGATCCACCGCGATACCCGGATAAGCTGCCACATCGTCATTCCGGGCCGGAACGATTCACTGGCTCTCAAATGTGACGTCCGCGTGGTTCGTTCCGAGAAAAGCGCAAATTGTCTCCAATTCGGGATCGAATGCGTGATTGAGCAATACTCGGTCGTGCGATGGAATGGGTTGCGCCGGTCCGGCGCGGGGGAGTGAGCCGGTCAGTCGAGTAAGTTCTCGAGCGCTCCGGGCGCCCGGCGTTATTCGCGCCGGGACGCCCGTTGCGCCATCCAGTACTTACAGGACCGTTGGAGCAATCGGCAAAGTCGCCGTGTTGCTCGTGACTGTCGAGTTATCGGGCGCTGTCGTCGTGACGACCACGGCCGCGGCGGTCGTCGCCGTCATATTCGCCGGTATGGTGCAGTTGATTTTGTAATTGCCCGGCTGCCCCGCCAGCGCGACAATGCTGGTAATCGGAACCGCGGTCCCGGCTATGGTGAGGCTGTTCGCCGATACAGCGGGATTGATGCCGGTCACGTAAATGGAAATTGCGTCGCCCGGAACCGGGGATTCCGAAGGCGTCAGGTAGTCCGGAATCGTGACTTTCGTCGCCGTGTTGGCGAAATAAGCCTGGCCCGTGCCGGTTCCATTCAGACTCCACGTATAGATTCCCGGCGCGGCAGCCTGCACGGTGGCGTTTATCGGCGCGCTCGTGCCCACGCTGTTTTGAACCTGAACCGAAAAGGCCGTGCCGGCGGCGAGCGCCGGGCACGCAAAGTCCACCGAATTCTCGTTCCCGTAAAACGAGAACTGCGCCGCGCCGTTGACGATCACCACCGGCTTCGATCCGAAGTCGACCCCGTGCACCGCGGCGACTGACCCGGGGCTGCAGACCAGATCGCTCCGCCCGCTCGCCGCATTCACGATCCCGGTGAGGAACGGAACTCCCGTGCCCACTTCGATATTCGACGTGGCCGAACCCGTTAATCCCTGTGTGTCCGTCGCGGTAAAGGTCACCTGATACATCCCTACCTGCGAGGTGCTGGGCACCCACAGGAAAGTGCCGGTCGATGGGTTGAACGTGGCTCCGGCGGGCAGGTTCGACACCGACAATTTCAGCGGAAGCTGCTGCGGATCGCTCGCGGTAACCACGAAGCTGGTTCCCCTGGCAGCCGGAAAAGACCGGTTCACCGGCGCGACCACCACCGGGTTTACCGCCTGAATACCGAATTGCGACAGCACCGACGCGCTTCCCAGAGTCGCCGTGATCGTAGCGGCCTGCGTGGGAGCCGCGGGATCGATGATCGCGTTGAACCAGACCGTGGACTGGCCGGGCCGGATCCACACCGTCGCCGGGACTTTCACGGAAGCGGTGCTGCTCGAAACCGTCAGCGCGGCGGCGCTCTGCTGCAAACCGTTCAGCGACAACGCGCACAGCACTGTCGTTCCCGGAGCCGCTGTCGAGCCGCAGCTCAGGCCTGAAGGCTGCGCCGGCGGCAGAAGTTGAATGTTCGCCGTGCCGGCCACCCCGTTCAGCGCGGCGGAAAGCTGGGCCGGCGCATTGGACGTAACCTGTGTGGCGGTCGCCGAAAAACTTGCCGTCGCCGCGCCGCTCGCCACAGACACCTGGGTGGGCGCCGTCAATGCCGGCGATGTACTCGCAACCGCGATCTGCGTGGCCGCGTGCTGGCCCGTGATGCTCGCCGTGCACGAAGTCGACTGGCCGGACCCGATCACCGCCGGGACGCAGGAAAGCGACTGAATCCCGACGGCCGGCGTCACCGAAACCGTTCCGCCCGCGCCCAGCATCGCCATAGCCACCGCTGTCGGGCTCGCGCCCAGTACGTTGCCTACATTCACCGCGCTCGTCGCCGCCACAGGAGAACTTGCCGTAAATGTCGCCTCCGCAACTACGCCGGTCGCAAGCGGTGTGGCATTCATGCCGAACACAACGCAATTGATCGTTCCGGCGGTGGGAGAGGCGCAGGAAATCGATTTCCCGGCCGTCGCCAGAGCGGGATCCGCCGCGATCGAGACGCCGGAAATCACCGGCGAAGAATACGTCAGGCTGAGCTGGGCGCTGGCCGGCGCGGCGCTGCCCGTCATCAGAAACGACGGGCTGAGGTACACAATGGGCAAGGTCAGTGTTGTACCGGATACCACGGAGCCGGAACCCAGATCGAAACTGCCGCCGCTCTGCGCCACGGCAGGAATCTGAAACGCGATGGGCATGGCGACCACTGCGAGGAACCCTGAACACAAATGTCGAACAAGGGCTAAATAGGTGATTTTATTCACGTTTTTGTAAAAGTGTCGCTCGCTATCGTAATCTATAGCACATTTGCAGAAGCGCGTACCATTACCCATTTGCGGTATAAAAGTTTGGTTGAAAACGGGTGATCGGTGATGTGTATCACCGACTATGCGCTAAATTATCAGGCGGCGATCCTGGCTGGGAATAGGGTCCACACGCGATAGCGGTTTTTTTTCTGATTCGATGGGCGAAATTAACATTACATGTGTAGTTGGAGCGCGGCCGAATTTTATCAAAATTGCCGCGATTTTGCGTGAATTTGGGCGCCGCCCCCGATTTCGCACTCGTCTCATTCACACCGGGCAGCATTTTTCGCCCGAGATGTCGGCCAGTTTCTTCGACGATCTCTCGATTCAGAAGCCGGACCTGAACCTCGACATTGCGCCGGGTTCTCCCATCGTGCAGACCGCTGAAATGATGAAGGGCCTCGAGACGGCATTGACCAGCGAGCGTCCCGATGCCGTTCTCGTTGTCGGCGACGTGAACTCCACTCTCGCCGCCGCGCTCGTCGCTCCCAAACTCGGCATTCCGCTCGCGCACGTCGAAGCGGGCCTGCGCAGTTTCGACCGCGCCATGCCGGAAGAGATCAACCGCATCATGACCGACGCGGTTTCCGATTATCTTTTCGTCAGTGAGCGCACCGGCCTGGAAAATCTGCGCGCCGAAGGCGTGCCGGATTCGAAAGTCTTCTTCACCGGCAACGTCATGATCGACACTCTGCTCACGTTCCGTGACCGCGCCATGCAGTCAGATATCCTCGGCCGCATCGGCGTCGAAGCCGGCAAATACGCCCTCGTCACCCTGCACCGGCCTTCGAACGTGGACGATCCCCAGCGCCTGGCCGCGCTGGCGAAAATGCTCATCCGGCTTTCCGAACGTCTGCCGGTCGTGTTCCCCGTGCATCCCCGGACTCGCCAGCGGCTGCCCGACATGAGCTCGGCCCCGAATCTGAAACTGGTTCCTCCGGCCGGCTATCTCGATTTCCTGAAGCTGATGAGCGACGCGGCCATTGTCCTCACCGATTCCGGCGGCATTCAGGAAGAGACCACCATCCTCGGCACGCCCTGCATCACGGTCCGCGAAAACACCGAGCGCCCCGTCACCATCGAACAGGGCACGAATCATCTCGCCGGCGTCGATCCGGAACGCGTTCTGCGCGCCGCTCTCGAACTTCTCGCATCCCCTCCGCCGGCCGATCGAAAGCCTGAACTCTGGGACGGCCGCGCCAGCGAACGCATTGCGGACGTTCTTGAAGCCCAGCTCACCCGGCCCGTCAGCCAATGAAGACGCTCGTCACCGGCGGCGCGGGCTGCATCGGCGCCGAACTCGTCCACCGTCTTGCGGCACGCGGGGACCGGGTCACGGTTCTCGACAATCTGACGAGCGGCCGTTACGAACACATCGCCGGTCTCATCGAAGCGGGCGCCATTGAATTCATCGAAGCCGATGTCCTCGGCTCCCCCGGCGAACTCGACCGCGCCATGTCCGGCGTGGATCTCGTCTGGCACCTCGCCGCCAACGGCGACGTCAAGTATCAGCCCGGCGCCCCGACCAGCCGCGATCTCGAACAGAATCTGCTCGGAACTTACCAGGTCCTCGAGTCCATGCGGCGCAACGGCGTCCGCCGCCTCGTGTTCGCCTCCACTTCGGCCATCTACGGCCCGGTGGACCGTTCGCCCATCCCCGAAGACCAGCCCCCGGCGCCGGTATCGCTCTACGGCGCTTCCAAAGCAGGCTGCGAAGCGCTCATCAGCGCCTTTCGCAATCTGTTCGACATGCGCTGCGCCGTCGTGCGGCTCGCCAACATCGTCGGCCCGAGAAGCCGCAAATCCGGCCAGACCGTCATTTCCGATTTCGTCCGCAAGCTCCGCGAAAATCCCGCCGAGCTGCAGATTCTCGGTAACGGCCTGCAGGCGAAGTCGTATCTCCACTGCGCCGAATGCGTCGATGCCATGCTCTTCGTCGAAGAAAGCGCGCCCGAAGCCATGGCCGTTTATAACGTCGGCGCGGACGATTCGGTCTCCGTCCGCCGCATCGCCGAACTGGTCACCGAAGCCCTGGGGCTAACCGGCGTCCGCTTCCTCTATGGCGAATCCGAAACCGGCTGGCCGGGCGATGTGCCGCGTTTCATCCTCGATGCCCGCAAGCTGAACCGCCTCGGGTGGCGCGCGAAACTCACGTCGGAGGAAGCAGTGCGCCGCGCCATTCACGAAATCGTCGCCATGCAGGAAAACTCCGGAGCCGGCGCGTGCAGGCCGTAATTCTCGCCGGCGGTCTCGGGACGCGCCTCAAACCCATCACCGAAACCATCCCGAAACCCATGGTTCCCGTGGCGGGCGTCCCCTATCTCGTCCACCAGCTGCGGCTTCTCGCGAAGCAGGGCGTCGGCGACATCGTCCTGCTCACCGGCTATCTCGGCGAGCAGATCGAAGACTATTTCGGCGATGGATCGTCTCTCGGCCTGAAAATCCGCTACTCCCAGGAAAAGCAGCCGCTCGGCACCGCCGGCGCCCTGCGCCTTGCCGCCAGTCTCCTCGCGCCGGATTTTCTGCTCATTTATGGGGATTCTTATCTCCCCATTCATTACCCGGATGTGCTCAACCTGCTTCGCGCCGGCGGCCACACCGGCGTCGCCGTCCTCTATGACAACTCCATCGAGGACACATCGGTCCGTAACAATATCGCCACCGATGAAAATCTGATCATTACAATTTACGAAAAAAACAGCTCGCGCAACGATTTGAAATACGTGGATGCCGGCGTGCTTGCATTCGAACGTTCGGTGCTCGATTTCATTCCGCCGTCTCCGGAGCGCGTCTCGCTCGAGGAAGAGGTCTTTCCGCGGCTCATCGCGCGGCGGCAAATGGCCGGCTTTGTGACGGCGCAGCGCTTTTACGACATCGGCACTCCGGAACGTCTCGAAACCATAGAAGCTCTGCTCAGCTGATGATCATCACCAGAACTCCATTCCGAATCAGTTTCGCGGGCGGGGGAACCGATCTCGCCGCTTTCTACGAGCGCGAACCCGGCGCGGTACTGTCGACGGCGATCGACAAGTACATGTACATCACGGTGAACGAGCGCTTCGGCAACAGCTTCCGAATCAGCTATTCACGCACCGAGCTGGCCGAGAAACGCGACGACATCGAACACCCCATCGTCCGCGCCAGTTTCGAAATGCTGAACGTCAACACCGGCATCGAGCTGGTCTCCATCGCCGACCTTCCCGCCCAGGGCGGCATGGGTTCTTCCAGCAGCTTCACCGTCGGCATTCTCCATGCCCTGCATGCGCTGCAGGGTCACGTCGTCACCGCGCAGCGCCTCGCCGAACAGGCCTGCGAGATCGAAATCGGCCGCCTCGGCGAGCCCATCGGCAAGCAGGATCAGTACATCGCCGCCTTCGGCGGCCTGCAGTTGATTCAGTTCATGCCGGACGGCAAAGTGTTCGTCGATCCCGTCATCTGCCGCGCCGAAACCATGCATGAGCTCAACCGCCGTCTGATGCTGTTTTTCATCGGCGGCGCCCGCAACGCCCGCGATGTTCTGAGCAAACAGCGCGCAAATACCGATGAAAAAATGCCCGCCCTGCGCCGTCTGCGCGAGCTGGCTTTCGAACTGCGCGACATCCTCACGCTTGGCCGCGATCTGAACGCCTTTGGCCATGGCCTTCATCAGGCCTGGGAAGCGAAGAAGTGTCTCGAAACATCGATTCACAACACCGCCATCGACGACTACTACGCCAGGGCGCTCGAAGCCGGCGCGCTCGGCGGCAAGCTGCTCGGCGCGGGCGGCGGCGGTTTTCTGCTTTTCTTCTGTGAGCCGCATTTGCAGGAAAGAGTCCGCCGGGCGCTCACGCCCCTGCCCGAGATCCGTTTCCAGTTCGAGCCGCAGGGCAGCAAAATCATCTACGTGGGAACCGACCGCTGGTGAGCCGCGCCTGCGTCTTTCTCGATCGCGACGGCGTCATCAACGAAAAGCCGCCGCGCGGTGAATACGTCACCCGCTGGCAGGACTTCCGCATCCTCCCCGCGGCCGTCGACTGGATTCGCCTTTTCAACGCGCTCGATCTGCTGGTCGTCGTCGTCACCAATCAGCGCGGCGTCGCCCTCGGTCTGATGACGGAAGCCGATCTCGAAGACATCCACCGTCGCATGCTCGATAGCCTCTCCGCGGCGGGCGCGCGCATCGACCGCATCTACTACTGCGCTCATCACGCCGACTCGTGCGAATGCCGCAAGCCGCAACCCGGCATGGTTCTTCGCGCCCAATCCGAACTCGATATCGACCTCGCGCGTTCCATCATGATCGGCGATTCCGATATCGATGAGGAACTCGCCCGCCGCTCGGGTCTGAAGTTCGTCCGCGCCGACGAAGGCCGCGTTACGGCCGTGGCTGGACGCGGGGTACCAGGGGCAGAGCCGTAAGGCGGAGCCCCTGTCCCATTACGCCTGCTGTACCCGCTCTGTTCTGACCCACACCGCGCTGGCTTTCACTCAGCAAACAGCCGGCAAAGCCGTGCAGGCTCTGTCGGCACGAATAATACCCCGCGTGTAAGGGTGCCCCGCGGGCCTGAGTATCCCTTCATGCGTCCCGATTCTCTCGACGCGCGCAAATCCGAGCTTCAACAGGATCTGCTTGATGCACTGCTCGTTCGGCAGCCACCAGGAGATATCGTCACGTGAAATATCATCCCCGCCGACATAGGACATCGCCGGCGGATCTTCGGGCTTGCCCGGCAGGATCTGGGCCGCAATCAACGTTCCTCGACATACCTTTGCAGCGGCTACGAGGGCATCAAACGGGCGAAGCGTATGCAGCAGAATGTCCCCCAGAAAAACCAGATCGAAGCCGGGTTGTCCCAGGCGGCCGGCCGACAGCTCATATACCGTGCAGAAGCTCCTCCTCACACCCGATTTCAGAAAACGGCTGCAAAGACGAAATGGGCCGTCGAGAAGATAGTAATGAAGTTCCTGCGCCGAATATTTCCGGACGAGTGAAGGCAGTTCCTCGGCGGAATGGGGCACGATCATTCGCTGAATTTCATTCAATAATGTGCTGGTTTCCTGGCCCGGAAAACGATCCAGATCCTCAAGGCTGGCCAACTCGGTACAGAGCACATCGGCGCCCCGCCTCTCAAACTCGAAGCCGAAAAAACCGGTCGCCGAGCCGACATCGAGAACAGTCAGTCCAGTCATGTCCGCCGGGAATTTGAAAGCCTGTACACTGGCCCTGAAATCGTACATGCCCGGAGTGGACAAACCCAATGCCGGCAGATCAATCGTGTGATACCAGTAGTATCGGTCGATGTCGTTCACGCCCGCGGCGCGCATGCTGTCATTGAAGCGCGCCAGTTCGATGGCGTAATTTCGCGCCGATTGGGCCTTGTCTTCAGAAGGAGACATAAGACATCACACTAACGCAGCTGCCGCAGGGCGCCCGGATAATCGTAGCCGGTTATGTCGGGTTCCTTAACCAGCGCGGCCTCGAAAGTGTGCGTCAGTCAAGGTCGCCGCATAACGGAGCAAAGCGTCCTTACGCCTGCTGCACCCGCTCGGTCCTGACCCACACCGCGCTCTGCCGGCTGCGAATGCCGCGCCAGATTCCGACCAGCGCCGCCGTATTCACCAGAACGAAGTAATACGGCACGCGGAATACTTTCGAATCGAGCGAAGGGAATTTCCACCCGATGAGCGCCGCCAGATACAGCGCCATCTGCGCCCCAAGCACATAGCGCCACGGTCCGGAAATAAACGCCGCTACCATGTTGCTCGCCAGCGCCAGCCCGAGAAACACCGGCACGAACCAGCGCAGCAGCTTGTGCGAAACGTACGTCCACCACAGCCGGAACTGCCGGATCCCCGGTCTTCCCTCGCCTTTGAAATACGACTGGATCGCGTAGGCCACCACCCGCACCTTGCGCCGGAACTCCTGCCCGTCGCTCGGCGTCGGATCTTCCTCCGCAATCGCCGTCCGGTCGTAGATGATGCGCAGCCCGCGCAGCCCCACGTTCATCGCCGTCACGAAGTCGTCGGCGATCAGCCCGTTTTTCGGAAACTCCACATGCTCGCGGCGAACCGCATACATCGCCCCGTCGATCGCCACCGTGGACCAGAACGCGCTCTCGAGTTCCTGCAGCGCCCGTTCGTACTTGTAATACGCGCCTTCGCCGGCCCCGAACGGCTGGTCCGTCGGCAGCAGCCGCACATCGCCCGTCACCACCCCGATCTCCGGATTCCGGAAATGCCGCACCAGCCTGCGGATCGAATCCGGCCGGTACCACGTATTCGCGTCCGACATCACGATAATCCCGCCCGTGCACAGCTTCAGCGCCTCATGCAGCGCCACCACCTTGCCGCGCCGCTCGGAAAGAATCCGCACCCTGATCCGCCCGGATTCGTAGCGCCTGAGTATCTCGTTCGTCCCGTCCGTCGAATCCGACACGTAAACGAATTGCAACTTATCCGACGGATAGTCAATCTCCAGACCGTTCCGGATCTTCCGTTCAATTACCGTCTCTTCGTTGTACGCCGCCACCACCAGTGAAACGGTCGGCAGTTCGTCGTCGCTCATCCCGGGAGCGTCCGCCTGGGATCGCCGGCCGCCCACCAGCATCCGCAATATCACCGGAAATCCGGCATAGACATAGATCACCAGCGCCACACTGACGCAAAAGACAGCCGCGCAAACGGCCAGCAGAACGGGCATCGGCTAACTTTCGATGCAATCCGCAGGCCCACCGCGCAGCGCCTCCGCAGGTCGAATTCAGCGCCAATTTCCAGACCGCAATCCCATTTCGCCGAACAAAATGAAACTCGTCGGGATGTTGAGGCTGAAATTGCCCCTCAATCGCCTTGCAGAACGCCAAAAACCGATGGAATCGCGGTTGCCCTTTCAGTCCCCGTGCAAATGGGTGCCTCCCTCGCTCTGGAGTCGGAAACCGCCGCGGGAATCGAATGCCGGCGTTTCGAGGAAAACGACGCGGCAGCCTGGGACGGCTTCGTCACCAGGCACGAACGCGGATCGCTGTTCCACCTCACGGCCTGGAAGCGAACCATCGAACAATCGTTTCCCTATAAGCCGGTTTATCTTCTCGCCTCCGAGCGCGGACGGATTTCAGCCGTCCTGCCGCTCTTCCTCGTCAAAAACCCGATCATCGGCCGTTCGCTCATTTCCACGCCGTTCGCCGTCTACGGCGGAATTCTCGCTTCTTCACCCGAATCGCTGCGGGCGCTGCGGAAACATGCGGTCGATCTCGGTCACGAAATGAACGTGGACTATATCGATCTGCGCAACGCCTGGCCCGAACAGTGCGCCGGCGAGCCGAACGTTCACCGTTACGTCACCTTCTCGCAGCCGCTCGAAAACGTCGGCGATGAAGAACTCCTCCGCCGCCTGCCCAAGAAGACCCGCAACATGGTCCGCAAGGCGCTGCGCAGCCCCTTCACCACCCGTTCCACGCGCGACGTCGCCGTGATGCACGACGTTCATTCGCGCAACATGCGCCGGCTCGGCACGCCGAATTTCCCGCCCCGCTATTTCCGCAATCTCCTGCAGAATTTCGGCTCTATGGCCGATATACGGGAAGTGATACTCGAAGGCCGTCCCCTGGCTGTCAGCATGAATCTGTATTTCAAAGGCGAAATGCACACCTACCATGCGGCGGCCGACGCCCGTTTCAGCGCCCTCGCGCCCAACATGTACATGTATTTCGACCATCTCCGCTGGGCGTCGCAGAACGGTTATCACACCTTCGATTTCGGCCGCTCGAAGCGCGGCACCGGCGCCTTCGAGTTCAAGACCCACTGGAATACCACCATGCGGGATCTGCCCTATGAGGTCGTTCTCATCCGCCGCAGGGAGCTGCCGAATTTCAGCCCGGCGAATCCGAAATTCGAAATGATGACGAAAATCTGGCAGCGCCTGCCGCTTCCGCTCGCGCGCGGCCTGAGCCCCTTCGTCTCGCCGCTGTTTCCCTGACCCGTATGTGCGGCATAGCCGGTTACTTCCAATCCCGCGGCATCAGCCCGGACCCCGCTCGTCTCGCCCGCATGTGCGACGCAATCGAGCACCGCGGCCCGGATGGCTGCGGGTATTTCATCGACCATCAGGTCGCGCTCGGCCATCGCCGCCTGAGCATCATCGATCTTGCCGGCGGCGCCCAGCCGCTCGGCAATGAAGACGGCTCGATCCAGGTCGTCTTCAACGGCGAAATCTACAACTTCCTCGACCTTCGCGAGGATCTCGTCGCCCGCGGCCATCGCTTCAAAAACCGCAGCGACACCGAAGTCCTCGTTCACCTCTACGAAGAGGTTGGCGACCGGCTTCCCGAATATCTGAACGGCATGTTCGCCTTCGCCCTCTGGGATGCGCCGCGCGGAAAGCTCCTGCTCGCGCGCGACCGCTTCGGCGAAAAGCCGCTTTACTACGCCGCAAACTCCTGTGGCTTCGATTTCGCCTTCGCCTCGGAGCTGAAGGCGCTCGCCACGCTCCCCGGCTTCGCGAAAAACGTGCGCCCCGAAAGCGTCGCCGATTATCTCGCCTTCGGCTACATCCCGGACCCCCACACCATCTACGAGGGCGTCCATCGCCTGCGGCCCGCCCACCGGCTCATCGTCACCGCTTCCGGCATTCGCGAAGAGCGTTACTGGGCGCCGCCGTTCCGCACGGACGAGTCCCTCGCGTTTGAAGACGCCGCCGCCGAAATCCGCCGCATCGCCTCCGATTCCGTCCACCGCCGTCTGGTGAGCGATGTTCCGCTCGGGGCTTTTCTTTCCGGCGGCATCGATTCGAGCGCCGTCGTCGCCCTCATGGCCGAAAATGCGCCGGAGCGCGTCAAGACGTTCAGCATCGGCTTCACCTCCCGCGAATTCGACGAAGTCCGTTACGCGAATCTCGTCGCCCAGCGCTACCAGACGCAGCATTACGAGCAGATCGTCACGCCGTCCATCGGCGAGATGCTCGGTACCGCCGTCCGGCATTTCGACGAGCCTTTCGCCGACGGTTCCGCCATCCCGACGCTCTACGTTTCCAAACTCACCCGCCGGCACGTCACCGTCGCGCTCTCCGGCGACGGCGCCGATGAACTCTTCGGCGGTTATCGCCGCTACTGGCACGGCGTGGCCGAATCCAGAGTGCGGAACATGATGCCGGACTGGTTCCGCACCACGGTCTTCAAAGCCGGCGCGAACCTTTATCCCGCTCTCACCTTCGCGCCCCGCGCCTTCCGCGCCCGCGCGGTCCTCACCAACATTTCGCTCGGCATTGCGGACGCGTACTTCAACGCCGTCACCACCTTCCGCGACGGGTCGCTCAGCCGCGTCCTCGCTCCGGACCTCCGCCGCCACATCGCCGGCTATTCGCCGCGGGATGCCTGGAACAGCCGCTTTCAGTCGGTCTCTCATCTCTCGCCCCTGCAGCAGATGCAGGCCGTCGATTTCGAAACTTATCTGCCCGCCGACATTCTCGTGAAAGTCGACCGCGCCACCATGGCGTACTCGCTCGAGAGCCGCGCGCCCTGGCTCGATCACCGTCTGGCGGAACTTGCGTGCGGGCTTCCGCAGAGCATGCAGGTGAGCCTCTCGGAGGGCAAACTGGCTTTCAAGCGCGCGGTACGGGATCTGCTGCCGCCCCGGATTCTCACCCGATCGAAAATGGGTTTCGCCGTCCCGTTGCATCACTGGTTTCAGACGGCTCTGCGGCAACCGTTTGAAGCCACGGTGCTCCGTCCGGAGATCGGGCAGTATCTCGATCTGGCGGAAGTTCGGCGCTTGTGGGCCGAGCAACAATCCGGCCGGGGCCGGCATGAGCAGAAACTCTGGTCTCTGTTCATGCTGGCCAACTGGGATGCCGCGCATCGCGCCGGCTCGCCCGTGGAGCATCTCACGGAGGCGGCCGCGGTCTAAGATGCGCGAAGGCCTTCTCATCCTCGTCGTCGCCGCTTTATGCCTCAC
>DAIDJK010000015.1 GCA_027450225.1 Bryobacterales bacterium
CGGCCTGATGGTAGGCCGCACGCCTGAGTATCTCGGCAAGAAGATCGAACAGAAGGAAGTGAAGATGGCCATGATCGCGATGCTGGTGCTCGCGGCGAGCATTCTGATCTTCGCCGGCTCGAGTTCAGTGGCCGAGTTTGCAAAGAACGCTTACTGGAACTCGCCTGGGCCCGCGGCGGCCAACACGAACAATCCGGGAGCGCACGGCTTTTCCGAGATTCTATACGCCTATTCGAGCGCGACCGGGAACAACGGCAGCGCGTTCGCGGGCATCAACGCCAATACGCCCTGGTACAACCTGACAATCGGCTTTGCGATGCTGATCGGCCGCTTTCTGATGCTGCTGCCACTGCTGGCGATTGCGGGTTCGCTGGCGGAGAAAAAACAGATACCGGTATCGGCAGGAACGTTTCCCACTCATGGCCCGCTGTTCGTGAGCCTGCTGGTGGGCGTTGTCGTGATAGTCGGCGCGCTGACCTACTTTCCAGCGCTATCGCTCGGCCCCATCGTCGAGCACCTGATGCTTTAGGGAGAATTCGAATGACGATCCAACTACAGGAACCATCGGAAGTAAGGCATGCGCCGCCGCTGGAATCCGACTCTACCGCGCTCGGGCTCTCGCGCGGCAAGCGGGCACGCCCGCTTTTCGATCCGCCCATCGTCAGCCGCGCGATTATCGACTCGTTCATCAAGTTGAACCCGGCAACGCTCGCGAGGAATCCGGTGATGTTCGTGGTCGAAATCGGGGCGGCTCTCACCACCATTCTGATGTTTCGCACGCTCGCTTCAGGCGGCGGTGAATTCGGATTCGAGCTGCAGATTGCCGCATGGCTCTGGTTCACGGTGCTGTTTGCGAACTTCGCCGAGGCAATGGCGGAAGGGCGCGGCAAAGCCCAGGCCGACAGTCTGCGGAAGACGAAAACCGACGCGACTGCCAGAAAGATTCTGGGCCAGAAAACCGAGGTGGTTTCCGCGGCGAGCCTGCGCAAAGGGGACGTGGTGATCTGCGAGCCCAATGACGTGATTCCGGGCGACGGCGAGGTGATCGAAGGCATTGCGAGCGTGGATGAATCGGTGATCACGGGGGAAAGCGCTCCGGTGATTCGCGAATCGGGCGGCGATCGCAGCGCGGTCACGGGCGGCACAAAGGTTTTGTCCGATTACATCAAGGTGCGGATCACATCCAATCCCGGCGAGACGTTTCTCGATCGGATGATCGCCCTGGTGGAAGGCGCGCAGCGGCAGAAGACGCCCAATGAGATCGCGCTGAACATCATGATCGCGGGACTCACGCTGATTTTCCTGCTGGCTGTGGTGACGCTGGCGCCGTTTGCGCAGTACAGCGTGGCGCAGGCCAAAGCCGGAACCGTGCCAGGCGTGATCGTGCTGGTTTCGCTGCTGGTATGCCTGATTCCCACCACGATCGGCGGACTGCTGTCGGCGATCGGAATCGCCGGCATGGACCGGGTGATGCAACACAATGTACTCGCGATGAGCGGAAAGGCGGTGGAGGCGGCGGGGGACGTGAATACGCTGCTGCTGGACAAGACGGGCACGATCACGCTCGGTAACCGGCAGGCCGTCGAGTTCCTCCCGGCGCCAGGAGTGTCGGAGGCCGATCTCGCGGATGCCGCCCAGTTGTCGAGTCTGGCCGACGAGACGCCGGAGGGCCGCAGCATCGTGGTACTGGCGAAAGAGAAGTACGGTCTGCGCGGCCGCGAGATCGCTGAACACGAGGCGGAGTTCGTTCCATTCACGGCGCAAACGCGGATGAGCGGTCTCGACATCGAAGGCAGGCAGATTCGCAAGGGCGCGACGGAATCGATTCGCCAGTTCGTGGTTGCTCATGGCGGCTCGTTCCCGCAGCGCATCGCCGAAATATCGGATTCGATTTCGCGCAATGGCGGCACGCCCCTCGCGGTGTGTGACGCAGGAAGAGTACTGGGCATCATTCACCTGAAGGACATCGTGAAGGGCGGCATGCGGGAGCGCTTCGCTCAAATGCGCACCATGGGCATCCGCACCGTGATGATCACGGGCGATAACCCGCTCACGGCGGCGGCGATCGCGGCGGAAGCGGGCGTGGACGATTTTCTCGCGCAAGCAACGCCCAAAGACAAACTCGAACTGATTCGCCGCGAACAGGCCGGCGGCCGGCTGGTGGCGATGACGGGCGATGGTACAAACGACGCTCCCGCACTGGCGCAGGCCGATGTCGGGGTGGCGATGAACACCGGGACGATGGCCGCGAAGGAAGCCGGAAACATGGTGGATCTCGACAGCAATCCAACCAAGCTGATTGAAGTGGTCGCCATCGGCAAACAACTGCTGATCACGCGGGGCGCGCTGACCACGTTCTCCATTGCGAACGACGTGGCCAAGTACTTCGCAATCATTCCCGCGATGTTCGCGGTGACATATCCCGCGCTCAACCGGCTGAACATCATGGGCCTGCACACGCCGCAGAGCGCGATTCTGGCCGCGGTGATTTTCAATGCCCTGATCATTATTGCGCTGGTGCCGCTGGCGCTTCGCGGCGTCAAGTACCGGCCGCTGTCGGCCGGCGCGCTGCTGCGGCGCAATCTGTTGATCTACGGTTTCGGCGGAGTGATCGCGCCGTTCCCGGGCATCTGGATCATCGACCGGATTCTCGGACTATTACATCTTGCCTAGAGGACACGAATCATGTTTCAGGAACTCAAACCAGCGATTCTCATCACCATCGTGTTTACGCTGATCACAGGCATCGCGTACCCGCTCGCCATGACTGGTGTGTGCCAGGCTCTGTTCCACAAACAGGCGAACGGCAGTCTGATCGAGCAGCGCGGCAGGGTGATCGGCTCCGAGATCATCGGCCAGAACTTTGCAAAGGCCGAGTACTTTCACCCGCGGCCCTCGGCCGCCGGGCAGAATGGCTATGACGCGACGGCGTCTGGCGGCTCCAATCTGGGCCCGACGAACCCGGCGCTGGCCGACCGTCTGACAAAAGACGCGGCACAGTTCCGGAAGGACAATCCGGACTACAACGGCCCGATTCCCGCGGACGCCATCACGGCATCCGGCAGCGGTCTCGAGCCCGACATCAGCCCGGCAAATGCGCTCGCACAGGCTCCCCGGGTCGCTAAGGCTCGTGGCCTTGACGGCCAACGCGTTCGCCAGATGATTGCAGCGAATATCGAGGGCCGGGACCTCGGCTTCCTTGGCGAACCGCGCGTGAATGTGCTGAAACTGAATCTCGCGCTCGATCAGAGCTATCCCGCGCGACACTGAGAAAGACGGACGGAGGCAGATGAGCTTCTCATGATGCGCCACGCCGCGCTCCTGGTTGGATTCGTTTCGGGCTGTCTGGGCCAAACGCAGCCTCCGCCCAGCCCGGCTGCGCCGCCTGCCGCACCGGCTCCGGCGCCCCTGCCATCGCCGTCCATCACCGGACCTCTGCAGCAACTTCCGCCGGCCACTTTCGATGCCGGCCCGCTGGGCAAGCTGTCAGTCAACGGCGTGCTCAGTGGCACAGGGTTGTGGCAAAGCAATCACGTTCCGGGCGATGCTCCCACTCAGGCAGCTCTCAGCAACGGCCAGATCATAATCCAGAAGACTGACGGATGGTGGCAGTTTTACGTCGAGGCTGGAGGCTATACCTTGCCTGCTCTTGCCACGCCGTTTGCATCCACGGACAGGACGCTGACGGACTTTTTTGGCGCGGTCCCCGTAGCCTACGTGAAGTTCGCGCCGGCGAAGAACACGTCCATTCTGGTCGGCTCTCTGCCTACTCTTATTGGCGCGGAGTACACATTCAGTTTCGAGAACATGAACATCGAGCGCGGTCTTCTGTGGAATCAGGAGCCCGCGATCAGTCGTGGCATTCAGATCAACCAGACGATGGGAAAGTTCTCCGCCTCTCTGAGTTGGAACGATGGCTTCTATTCCACTCGCTTCACCTGGCTTTCCGGATCCCTGACCTGGGCAAGCGGCCCCCACAGCCTTACATTCGTCGCCGGCGGAAACTATTCCCAGACCGCGTTCCAGACGGCGGCTACGCCAGTGCAGAACAACAGCAGTATCTACGATGCCATCTACACTTACACCAAAGGCCACTGGGTGATTCAGCCGTATTTTCAGTACACGAACGTCCCCACCAACCTGAAGGCAGGCATTGCGCGCGGGGCAGCTACCCGAAGTGGGGCAGTCCTGGTCAGCCGCACGTTCTCGCGTGGGTTCTCGCTGGCAGGCCGCTGGGAATATATCAGCGCCACCGGGGCCGCGAATACCGACGCCGTCAATCTGTTGTTCGGCGCCGGAAGTGATGGGCTCTCGTTGACCGTAACGCCGACATTCCAGTATGGCGGTTTTTTCGTTCGGAGCGACCTTTCCTGGGTTCACTCAGGCGGCTACACGCCTGGTGACGCCTTCGGGTCCACCGGAACAAATCCGAATCAACCTCGCGCCATGGCTGAGATTGGGTTTCTGTTCGGCAACAATGTCAAATAGAAGACGCGCCTGAGACCTATGTCAACTCGCCAGGTTATTCGCCCCGACCCGGAACAACTCCTGCGCAAGATCCAGGACCAGGAGCGCGATCAATGCCGGGGACGGCTCAAGATATTTCTCGGATATGCGCGGCGCGTCGGCAAATCGCAGCGAATGTTCGATGAAGGAGTGCGGCGCAGGAAGCGCGGACAGGACGTGGTGGTGGGCCTGGTACAGACGCGGGGGGCGGAGGAAATTGAACCGCTTGTCCGGCAGTTCGAGATTATTCCCCCCAGGATCATCGACGGCCAGGAAACGGTGGATGTCGCGGCGGTGATCGCGCGCCATCCCCATGCCGTTCTGATCGATGAGTTGGCGCGCGAGAACCCGCCGGGCAGCGCCAATCCTCACCGGTGGGAGGATGTCCAGCAGATTCGCGACGCAGGCGTGAACGTGATTGGCGCGCTCAATCTGCAGCACATTCAGGAGAAGCAGGATGAGGTGGAACTGATCACCGGAACACGCGCCAGAAACTCGGTGCCCCGGGCCTTTCTGGAGACTGCGGACGAAATTGTGATTGTGGATGTGCCTCCGGACGATCTGGGACAGCACCCGGGATTGTCGTCCGACCAGCTGACGCGTCTTCGGGAACTGGCGTTGCTGACTGCCGCTGAGATCGTGGAACAGCAACTCCAGCGCTATATGGATGCGCACGGAATTCAGCAGAGCTGGGGTACGCAGGAACGGATTCTGGTCTGCGTAACGCCCAGAAGCAATGTACGGCCAATGCTCGAAAGCGGGGCGCGCGCCAAAGCCCGGTTCCACGCGCAACTGCTGGCGGCGTATGTGAAACAGCCGGGGCTTACGCGCGAGGCCGAAGAGAATCTGACACAGAATCTCGATTACGCGCGCAAGCTGGGCGCGGAAGTTCATATACTCGAAGGCTCGGACGCCATCGGCGAGATTCTTCGCTTCGCCCGTGAGCAGCGCGCCACGCAAATATTCATCGGGCATTCGCAGCAGCCGGAATGGAAATTCTGGAGAACGAATCCCGTCGATCGTCTGATTCAGGAAGCCGAGGGAATGGACGTGCGGATCTTCCCTCAGAGAATTTCATGAGCAGAAGCCCCGAAGAACGCGAATGAGCGGTCCGGCTGCGGAGCGGCGGCGAGGCAAGCTCAGGATTTTTCTCGGGTACGCCGCCGGCGTGGGCAAGACGTATCAGATGCTCGCGGAGGCTCAACTGCTGAAGCAGAACGGCCATGATGTCGTGATCGCCTGGTTCGAACCCCACGGCCGGAAGGATACGATCGCCATGACGCAAGGTCTGGAGGTGGTTCCACGACGCGCCATTGACCATCGCGGCTCCGTGTTCGAAGAAATGGATACGGAGGCCGTATTGCGCCGGCGCCCGGAAATTGCGGTGGTGGATGAGTTTGCGCACACGAACGTACCCGGCGCTGAGAGGCCAAAACGCTGGCAGGATGTGATGGTGATGCTGGATGAGGGAATCGACGTACTCACCAGCCTCAACATCCAGCACATGGAAAGCCTGAACGATCAGGTTTGGCACGTGACCGGGATTCGCGTTCGCGAGACGATTCCGGATTGGGTGATTCGCGAGGCCGACGAAGTGGTGATGGTGGACGTGACGCCGCGCGCCCTGCTTCACAGGCTGGAGCGCGGCGTTGTCTATGCGCCGGAGAAAGCGCGTCAGGCGATCGAGAACTTCTTCACGGAAACGAACCTCGCCGCGCTTCGCGAACTGGCTCTCCGGCAAGCAGCACAGCAGATCGAGGCGCATCAGAGCGAGGCGAGAGCCTACGAAGTTCGCTCGCCCGAACCGGTGCGAGCGGCGGCGGCGGAGCGTGAGCGGATACTTCTCTGGATCACGCCAGATCCTTCTTCCGCGATGCTGATCCGTCGCGGGCGCCGGGTTGCCGACTTTCTCGATGCGACTTGCGAGGCGGTGTATCTGGAGCGGGACGCGACAGGGGTCGAGCAGCATCTGAGCTTCTGCCGCAACCTGCACATCCCGACAGTATGCGTTGCCGGCGACGATTCGCCCGAAGCAGTGGCGGCCTATGCCCGCAGCACTGGCGTGACACAAATCTTCGTCGCCCGCTCCACGCGGGGCGCAGGCAAACTCGCCCGGCTGGTCCGCAATATGCAGGTCACGATCGTTTCTGAGCGAATTCGTGCTTAGCGGCCGCCCGTCCGGGCCGATTATGATGGTTAATCCCGGGGGTGGAAATGCCAAAAACCAGAGAACTTACCATCACCATCGAAGACAAGCCCGGGATTCTGGGAAAATGCTTCCTCGCGCTGGCGGATCGCGGCGTCAACGTTCTCGCGTTTCAGTCGTTCGTCGAGGAGGGCGAGAGCCTCGCTCGGGTTCTGGTCAGCGACATGAGCGCGGCAACGGAGGTTCTCAGGAAACTCGGCATGATTTTCGAAGTAACGGACGCGGTCTGCGTGCCGGTACCAAACCAGCCGGGGGAGCTGGGCCGGGCCGCTTCGATGCTCGGCCAGGCGGGAATCAACATCGACTACTCTTATTGCGGACTTGACGCCGAGTCCGGCTCCGGGTTGCTTGTATTCGGGATAGACCAGGTGAGCAAGGCGGCTACGGTGCTCGACAATATGGCGCGCGGCGCGAATCGCTGATCCTTACAACTGGTCTTTGTACTGCTCGAGAGTAACTTTCACCAGTTGAGTTCGTGTTCTCACTCCAAGCTTCTGACAGACCACCCGCAAGGATGCTTTGACAGCTCCTTCCGAAACTTCCAGTTTTCCTGCCATTTCGCGATTTGTCAGGCCCTGCAAAAGATATCGCATGACGGCCCGGTCGCGCGCAGTGAGATTCGGGCGTCTCGAATCGCGGCCGCGATCCATGCTGCGGAAGACGCCGGCCAGATAATTCTTTTCGAGCCAGGGCTCCCCACCGATGACCTGACGGATGGCGGCGCAAAGAGTCTCCGACGATTGATTCTTGTGAATGATTCCGGCCACTCCGGATTGAATCAATTGCACAGCTTCACGATCGCTCACGCCCGCGGTGACAACCAATACAGCGCCGGCGTAGCCGTTGCGGCGACTGTGAGAAACAAAATCGATGGCGCGGTCCGCGCCAAGATCGACATCGAGCAAAACCAGATTCGCGCCCGACGGAGCGATCTGGCTGAGCGCGTCGGCGGCCGATGCCGCCTGTCCGGTCACTTCAAAATCCGGCTCGCGTTCCAGCATGCGCGTGATGCCTTCGCGGAACATGATATGGTCGTCCACAACCAGAATCCGAATTGAACTGGACAGCGTTTCCGTCAAGACGTCATCCCTCAGCTGCTTCAAGCTCAACAGCAAAACATGAGCCGGCGGCGCGCGGTTCCCATCTCAAATCACCGCCATATGTTCTTAATATCGCGCGAGACACGTAGAGACCAAGCCCGGCGCCGTCAGATCCGGGCTGAAAGGGCGCGAAGAGCCGCCCAGGGTCGGGGATGCCCGGTCCCGAATCCTCGAACCGTACGATGATCCTGCTGTCCGCGCAGGAGGCGCTGACAATAAACTCTTTTGCCGTGCTTTCCATTGTGGCGCGAAGACTGTTTTGAGCAAGATTCAGACAAACCTGCAGCAATCCATGGCGCTCCGCAACCACGTCCGGGAGCATCGGAGGCAGATTCCAGCGTACGGCGCCGCCGGCTTCCCGCCACTGCGGCTCGATCACGATGCGAAGGTCATCGAGTACGGCGCGCGCGTCCACTCGTTCAACGGCATCGCTGATGCGGGTTTGCAACTCCACGGAGGCAAGTTTCTCCAGCGCTCCCGCAAGCGACATCAAAGCCTGCACATCCGCATCGCCGTCCGCGCCGAATTTCGCCCCTACATTGCGTGAGACGAGTGAAATGGCGCTGCAAAGGTTCCGGACTTCGTGTGATACCGCGCCCGCGGCGATCTGATTGAAGCGAAGAAGCTGGCGCAGATTCTCCTCCTCGCGATCGCGCATCTCCTCGGATGAATCCACCATTATTGCGGCAAGGCGCTTGCCCCCGGGAGAACTCCAGGTGGAAAACCAGAGATGCGCAAGAAAGATGTCGCCGTTTTCCCGAAATGCCTGGCACTGAGCTGATGTACGAAGCTCGGCGGGACCTCCGTCAAACTGGAGCGCTGCTCCGAGAACGGGGAAATACCTCGTGATATCGCGATTGACAAGCGCCTCGCCCGCGCCGGACATCACGATCTCGTCCGCCGCGCGATTGGAGGCCACAACCCGGCCGTCCTGGCCGACGGTGATGATTCCTGCCGGACTGCTCTCGACGAGAATGCGAAGCTGCTCCTCTGCTTCTTCCCGTCTTTCCTGCTCCCGGCGAACGCGCGCCACGTGGGCGAATTCGGCCGCGCGGTTTCGCATGAGAGCGATCACGAACAACCCGGCCCCGGAGTAGGAAACGAACGCGAATACGAAGCGGAGAAAAATCTCGAGCGGGGGAGCCGGTATATCGAACCAGGATCGCAACGCCGCGCACAGCAGCGCCAGCGCGACGACGAATGGCGGCTGGACAGCTGAAGCCACGACCACCATGGGAAGGATGTACAGAAGTCCGAGCGAAGCGCGGTTGCCGATGGACCAATCGGCGATTGCAATGAACGCGATGATAGCGAAAGCCGCGGTAACTGTCTTCGGCTTTCCGGCTTTCAGAACTCTGCCGATCACCTCTTCAGCATAATGAACCGCAGAATCACTGTAAGCGGAAAAACAGCTTCAGCTATCTTTTGATAGCAGCCGACTTGCTTTCGTCTGAAAATTACCGGAAACAGGTGAATACCTATCAGAAACATCGATTGGACATCTCAGTCCATACGCGGCTAGACTGCGAGTTCCGGCGCACTCTGACAACGACCTTGTGAGTCGTGGCGCATCATGCGCCATCTGTTGTCCCCGCCCCGCGCGCTCGGAGAGAACTGTATTTCAGCCAGCCAGACCAGGAGCTTGAGGATGACACATGAGAAAGTGAGTTTTGCGGGTAAGTTGCGGAGGCTTCGTTCACGATTGCGTGAGCCCGAGTGGAGAAGATACGGAGCCCTGCTGCTCAGCGGGAAGCTGGCCGGCATTGGTCTGCTGCTCCTGGGAATGATGTTCTTCAACCCCGACCTGATGGGCTTCCGCGCATTTGCCGCGGACCCCCAACTGAAGGGTAACGACATCGTCAACCCGATTAACACCGTCTGGACGCTGGTGGCCGCCTTTCTCGTGTTCGGGATGCAGGTCGGCTTCACCATGCTGGAGGCGGGTTTCTGCCGTTCGCGTGAAACAGTGAACGTGCTGATGGAATGCGTGGTGGACACGTGCCTTTGCGGGCTGCTTTTCTATGCGTGGGGTTTCGCGTTCATGTTCAGCCATGGAAACGGTTTCATTGGCATGCACTGGTTCTTCCTGCAGGGCGCGCCCGCCACTTATGAAGGTACCGGGGTTGCATTTCTGGCCGTTTGGATATTCCAGTTCGCGTTCGCCGATACGTGTTCGACGATCACTTCCGGCGCTATGATCGGACGGACGGCCTGGATAGGCGATCTGCTTTACAGCATTTGCGTTTCCGGCTTCATTTACCCGATTATCGGCCACTGGACATGGGG
>DAIDJK010000016.1 GCA_027450225.1 Bryobacterales bacterium
GTCCATGCGTGCGTCGATACGTCGGCTACGCACATCCTGGAGCAACTGGCGGAAGAGACCGCGACGCTCGAAGCCGAACTGGGCCGTAATCTGGTGCTCATTGCGGAAAGCGATCTGAACGATCCGAGGGTGGTTCGCGAACGCGCCGCGGGCGGTTACGGCATCGACGCGCAATGGAGCGACGACTTCCATCATGCGCTCCACGCCGTTCTCACCGGGGAGCGCGAGGGCTATTATTCCGATTTCGGATCGATCGCGCAGATCGCGAAAGCTCTGCGTTCCGCCTGGGTCTACGATGGCTGCTATTCTCCCCATCGCGGCCGAAGGCATGGGCGGCCGGCATCCGGCCTGCCTGGCTGGAAGTTTCTCGGCTACATGCAGAACCACGATCAGATCGGCAACCGCGCGCGCGGCGGCCGCAGTTCATCGCTCATGAGTACGGGGAAGCTGAAGACCGCGGCGGCTCTCGTGTTCACCGCCCCGTTCGTACCCATGCTTTTTCAGGGCGAAGAGTGGGCCGCATCGTCTCCGTTCCTCTATTTCACGGAACACGAAGAGAAAGAGCTGGGGCGCGCCGTCTCCGAAGGCAGGAAACGCGAATTCGCTTCGTTCGGGTGGAACCCCGACGATATTCCTGATCCGCAGGATCCCGCGACCTTCGAACGTTCCAAACTCGACTGGGATGAACGCGGCGCCGGCGTTCATCGCGAGATGCTTTCATGGCACAGGGACCTGATCCGCCTCCGCCGATCGCATGAGGATCTGATCGACGGCGCCTTCGACCGGGTGCAAACGGAGTTCGACGAAGAGCAGCAGTGGCTTACGATGCGCCGCGGCGCGATCGCCACGGCATGCAACTTCGCCGGAGTCCCGCGCGACATTCCAGTTCGCGCGTCATTCGAGATGCTTCTCACATCCTCCGATGCGCAACGGAAACAGGCGTGCATACATTTACCGCCAGAGTCAGTTGCCGTTTTAAAGTACCTCTAACATTCATGGCGAGAACAATCTTTCCCGGTAAACCCTATCCACAGGGCGCCACATGGGACGGAACCGGCGTCAATTTCGCGATCTTCTCCGAGCACGCGACATCAGTAGAACTCTGTCTGTTCGATTCGCCGGACTCGACCGAACCGGAGATCATTTCCGTTCGGGAATCAACCGGCTACGTGTGGCATTGCTATATCTCCGGCCTGAAACTCGGACAGTTGTACGGCGTTCGCGTTCATGGGCCTTATGAACCGGAGAAAGGCCTGCGGTTCAATCCCAACAAGCTGCTTATCGATCCCTACGCGAAGGCGATCTCCGGCGGGGTTGATTATCAGGCGCCGATCTTCGGCTATGAGCTGCTGAATCCGGATCAGGACCTCCGCATGGATACCCAGTGCGACTGGAACGCGGTGCCGAAATGCGTGGTCACCACCAATCATTACGATTGGGAAAACGACCGGCCGCCGATGACGCAGCTTCACGATTCGGTCATATATGAAGTGAACGTCAGAGGTTTTACAAAGAACCATCCGGGGCTGCCGGAAGAGATTCGCGGCACGTACGCCGCGCTTGGCCATCCCGCCATGGTCGAATATCTGAAAAAGCTGGGCATCACAGCGATAGAGCTGATGCCTGTTCACGCGTTTATGGATGAGGGCGGGCTCATCGATAAAGGTCTGCGGAATTACTGGGGCTACAACACCATCAATTTCTTCGCCCCGGAAGCTCGCTATTCGAGCGCCGGCTCAACCGGCGAACAGATCGGCGAGTTTAAAAGCATGGTGAAGGCGCTGCACCGCGCCGGCATCGAGGTGATCCTCGACGTGGTTTATAACCACACCGCGGAAGGCAACCACCTTGGACCCACTCTCAGCTTCAAAGGCGTCGATAACACCACGTATTACCGGCTCGTGACGGACCAGCCCCGCTATTACATGGATTACACGGGTACCGGCAACACGCTCAACGTCCGCAATCCGCAGGTGTTGAAGCTGGTGATGGACAGTCTGCGTTACTGGGTCGAGGAGATGCACGTCGACGGTTTCCGCTTCGATCTGGCCGCCGCGCTGGCGCGTGAACTGCACGATGTCGATCGGCTCTCCGCATTTTTCGACATCATCAATCAGGACCCGGTCGTGTCTCAGGCGAAGCTGATTGCGGAGCCCTGGGACGTGGGTCCGGGTGGATATCAGGTGGGTCAGTTCCCGGCGTTGTGGGCGGAGTGGAACGGCAAGTTCCGCGACGTGGTCCGGAAATACTGGAAGGGCGACGACGGCCAGCTGGCGGAGCTGGCGTACCGCCTGACCGGATCGAGCGATCTCTATCAGCGCGACGGCCGGCATCCCACCGCGAGCATCAACTTCATTACCGCCCACGATGGCTTTACCCTGAACGACCTCGTCAGCTACAACGACAAACACAACGAGGCGAACGGCGAAGAGAACCGCGACGGAGCCAGCGACAACCACTCGTGGAACTGCGGCGCGGAAGGCGCCACCGACGATCCCGGCATCAACTCTCTGCGGGAGCGGCAGAAGCGAAATCTGCTCGCTACTCTCGTGCTTTCCCAAGGCGTGCCGATGATCTGCGGGGGCGACGAGATTGCCCGCTCGCAAAACGGCAATAACAACGGCTACGCGCAGGACAACGAGATCAGCTGGTTTGACTGGAACATCGACGAGCGGAAGAAGCATCTGCTCGAGTTCACGCGCAAACTGATCGCGCTCCGGCTCGGCCACGCCAACCTTCACCGGCGCAAGTTCTTTCAGGACCGCCGCATCGATCCGGAAGCTCCCGACCGCGAAGTGGAAGGCGTTCAGGAGCAGGATATTCTCTGGTTGCGTCCGGACGGTGGCGAGATGTCGAACGACGAATGGAATACGGGCTGGATTCGCTGCATCGGCCTGGTGCTGAACGGCCGCACGCTCGATGACGTGGATGCTTTTGGCCAGCCATTAAAAGACGATTCGTTTCTGATGCTGCTGAACCCGCATCACGAAGCGGTCACGTTCTGCCTTCCCGCGCCGCACAACGGAACCTCCTGGCGCCTGTGTTTCGACACGCGCTATGACGGCGAAACACCTGCGCAAACGCTTTCCGGTAATACGGCGTACGAATTGACGGACCGCTGCTTCGCGCTTTTCCAGGAAAGGCCGAACCAGGCGCCGCCAGCCTCCTCCTGAGCTGCGGATCGGCCGAAACTTATACATTAATAAGTGATTCGCCGTATATTCGCCGCTTCCGTGGTCTATTTTGAAACAACAAACTTGCTCACCTCTGCTAAAATTAGCCTAAACAGCCGATAAGAGCTGTGTGGCAGGTGCGGGTGAAACAGCCGGGGGCCGCAAGGCACTCAGTGGCGTGATTCCCGCATCGCAGGAGGCACAAATTCCCGTCATAAGCACAACTTATGGAAGCGGCTGCAGAGTGCTCGGCATCTGCGGTTCGGAACTGGCCGCGGAGAGGGCCGGCAGAGCTCTGGCTGCGAACCGGACGGTTCCGCATGTGGACTTCAGATTCGATTTCACGCGAGTGTCATCGGTTCTGGAAGGTCTGGGTGAACTTGCGGGCAAGCCTTACGACGTGATTCTGGTAGAGATTCGCGCAGATGGCGAACCCGGATTGAATGCGGCCGCGGAGATTCAGCGGTGTGCTCCTGGAATACCTCTCATATTGATCGCTTCAGCGGCGAATCGTGACGCCGCTGTTGCGGGCGTGCGGGCTGGCGCCCGGGATTTCTTCGTTATCGAGAACCTCGACGCGGAGGCATTGAGAAGATCTGTGAAGCAAGCTTTGGAGATCGATAAGAACAAATCCGGCAGCGGCGCGGACCGGAGGAATAATGCCCGGTTCCCGTGCCGCCTGTCGATTACGTGGCGCACGCTGGAACAACCCATCAAAAACGGCGAATCGGTAAGTGAAACGGTCAACATCAGCAGCAAGGGCATCCTGTTCGCCACCGAAGAGAGTTTTGAACCCGGCCAGTTGCTGCAGGTATCGCTCGACTGGCCTGCTCGTCTCGGCAACGAAGTTCCACTGAAACTCGTCGCCGAGGGCCGAGTACTTCGAAACGCGGGAGGGCAGGCGGCCATGAGCATTGAGCGCTATGAATTCCGTACCCGCAAGGGCGCGTCCCAGCAACCTCCTCCGATACCTGCTGTAAAGCCGCCGCAACGGGCGCCGGTAGTTTAGGCCGGCTTTCCGCCAGCGGATCGAACGGTTCCCGGGGAATATTGGAGGGGGACGGGCGCTCCGCTGGTCGTATTTGCGGCGTGTACGTGCGCCAATAGCCGCTTATCTACGCCAAAAGACCCACGAGTCGAGTTTCGATTGCAGCGTGCCGTCCGCGGTATCCTGCGGGCGCCGCTCACTTTGAAAGCACTTCGCCATGTCTTCGCTCCGGCCAACGCTCTGGCCCGGTTCCTGCAATAATCACATCCTGAATCGCGGCATTCCGATTGGTGCCTGAGATTACTGCATCACCGAGAATTTCCGTTTCGGAGGAGTTGTGAAATCTGTGAGGCAAGCTTTGGAAATCGGCAGGGGCGAATCCGGCCAGGGAGTGGACCGCAGGAATCACGCTCGCTTCCCCTGTCGGCTGGCTATCACCTGGCGCACGCTGGAGCAGCCGATGAAGAGCGGCGAACTGGTAAGCGAATCCGTCAACATCGGCAGCAAGGGCATCCTGTTCGCGACCCAGGAAATTTTCGAGCCCGGGCAGTTGCTGGAGGTATCGCTCGACTGGCCTGCTCGTCTCGAAAATGAAGTTCCCTTGAAACTCGTCGCCGAGGGCCGAGTGCTTCGAAACGCGGGAGGGCAGGCGGCCATGAGCATTGAGCGCTACGAATTCCGCACACGCAAAGGCGCTCGCCGCAACCTCGGACACCAGCGACTGCAGACCTCCGCACCCTGACTAATAATCAGCCGCACCGGCCATTTCTCCGCGCAGGGAGGCGTTCTCAAGCGCGGCATGCACCAATCGTCTGGTAAACGGATGCGCGGGTGCGGAGAAAATCCGTTCCGGCTCCGCTGTCTCGACAACGTTGCCCTCGTGAAGAATGGAAACGCGGGAGCTGATTCTTGCCACACTTGCAAGATCGTGCGAGATAAACAACACCGCGATTCCCCGCCGCCGGTTCAATTCGCTGAAAAGCTTCAGAATCGCGGCCTGTGTAATGGCATCGAGCGCGCTGGTTGGCTCATCCGCGATCAGGAGAGCGGGATTGTGCATGATGGCGAGCGCAATCAACAGGCGCTGGCCCTGGCCGGTGCTGAGTTCGGCCGCGTGTCTCGACAGGAAATCCGCGCCGCCTGGCAGTTGCACGCTTCCGAGCAGTTCACCCCAGAATGCGGGATTCGGCTTCTCTTTGCGGTGCGCTCGCCAGGTTTCTTCCAGCAGCGTCCGGATGCGAACGGCGCCGTTCAGCGCCGAAGCCGCGTTCTGCGGGACGTATCCGGCGAGCCTGCCTCGAATGGGCCGCCACTCCCGCTCGGGCAGCCCGATCAGTTCCTGCCCGCACAGGCGCACGGAGCCGCGCGCCTCTCCGCCGCGATACCGGAGAAGCCCGAGCAGCGCCAGCGAAAGCGTGCTCTTGCCGGATCCGCTCAACCCGATCACGGACAGAACCTCGCCGCGCCGAACTTCACCCGCGACGTCGTGCAGCACTTCGCTCGCGCCATAGCGTGCGGAAACGCGGAATTCGAGGACGATTTCGCCGGTCAGAATCGCAGCCATTCGATATTCCAGAACAGTTGAGGGGGCAGCGCGGCCGGCCTCAGACCTTTCAGCGCGGGCGACGCCGCGTAAAGATAATCCGGATTCACCAGGTAGATGATCGGCTCCTCGGCGGCGACGATTCTCTGCATCTCATCGAGGGCCTGTTTTCGTTTCGCCGCTGAACCGGTGGATGCCTGTTCCATCTCGAGCTCGTCGATGCGCGCCTCCCACGGCGTAGCGGGAGTTTTCTGGCGCGGCCACCAGGCATGCTGTGCGCCCGAACTCAGCCAGACGTTCATCTCTTCCATCGGATCCTCGGCGACGTTGGCGAAACCGAGCAGGCACGCTTCGTATGCGCCGGTCTTTGCGATGCGTTCGATCAGCGAAGGAAAATCGAGCGTCACGATGTTCATGCGGATGCCGATTCGGCTGAGATCGCTCTGGATCAGAGCCGCCATGCGCTCACGCTCGCGATTGCCTGCGTTGGTAATGAGGGAAAACTCCACATCATGCCCCTCGGGGTCCTTCAGCACGCCGCCCGAAAGATGAAATCCGGCGGCAAGCAGCGGCTGAATGGCTGCGCTGCTGTAAGCGAGCGGCTTCAGGGCGGCGTTGAACCAGAGCCGGTTCGCGGTGGAAATCGGGCCGGCGGCGGAATGTGCGTGTCCCTTGTACACGATTCGAACGATGTCTTCGCGGTGAATCGCGCCGCTTACGGCGTGTCGGAAGGCAGTGGATTGAAACCATTTCCGTTTCCACGGGGCGAGTCCCGGGGCGGGCGCCATGTTGAGCCAGAGGAACTCGGAGTCGAGCGAAGGGCCCAGGTCGTGCGCCGAGCCTGGCCTTGTTTTCGCAAGGCGTTCAAAGCGGTCCGGATCGAGACCGGAGACGAGCGCGACCTCGCCGCGTTCGAACCGGGAAAGCTCAATGTCGCGATTGCCCTCGATGTCGATCCGGATGGAATCGAAATACGGCAGCCTGGCGCCGTTCGCGTCGTGCTTCCAGTACCACGGATTCTTTCGAAGCACGATCTCCGCGCCGGGTCTGTATTCCCCGACGAAGTACGCGCCGGCCGATGCGGGCAATCTCGCGCCCCGCTCCCGCGGCGCTATGGCGAGCTGATCGAACAGCCGGTCGAGTCCGGGCTTCGGTTCTTTGTAGCGGATTTCGATGTCGCGCCCGGAACGGATCTCGATGCGCGGCGGCCCGCTCGCCGACAGGAACGCATCGCCTGCCGGTGACGCGGCTGTTGGATCAAGGGCTTCGCGCATGGTGCGCGCGATGTCGGCGGAAGTGAGCGGGGCCCCGTCGGAAAACCGCAGGTCCCCGCGCAAGCGAAACGCGATCGCTCGTCCACCATCCGAAAGGCTCCAGGATTCGGCGAGTTCCGGCTCCAGACGGCCGGTGTAGCGGTCGATTCGAACCAGCACGCCGCCGGTGAGATAGCGGATCAACTCGCCATTGCTCTCGGCGACCTGCAGCGGATCGAAACTCTTCGGATCGCTCGAAATCGCGAACCGCAGTTCGTGTTGCCGCGGCGCCCCCAAAGGCGCCGACGCCCATACCGCGCCCGCGGCGAAGACGAGCGCTGCCGCCAGGATTCTCACAGCGGCGCCTTTCCCCTGCGGTCGCGCAGCAATTCGGTGGAAACCGCGATGACGGCAAGCGTGGCGATCGG
>DAIDJK010000017.1 GCA_027450225.1 Bryobacterales bacterium
AGGCCAGTCCGGACACCTTCAAGGTGATGGGACGAGGCGAACTCCAGCTCGCCATCATCATCGAGATGATGCGGCGCGAAGGCTACGAACTCGCGGTCGGAAAACCGGAGATCCTGACGCGCACCATCGATGGCAAAACCATGGAACCGGTGGAACTGCTGGTAATCGATTGCCCCGAGCAGTTTGTCGGCGTCGTGATCGAAAAGCTCGGCAGCCGCAAGGGCAAGATGACGAAGATGATCAATCACGGCTCCGGGCGCGTGCGTCTCGAATTCCACGTGCCGTCCCGCGGCCTCATCGGTCTTCGCAGCGAAATCCTCACCGACACGCGCGGCACCGCGATTCTGAATTCGCTGTTCCACGGCTACATCGAATGGCAGGGCGAGATTCCCATGCGGCCCACCGGTTCGCTGGTTGCCGACCGGCCGGGCAAGGCCACCGGCCACGCGATCTTCAACCTTCAGGAGCGCGGCGAAATCTTCGTCAGCCCGCAAACGGAAGTCTACGAAGGCATGATCGTCGGCGAGAACGCCAAGCAGGCGGATCTCGACGTGAACATCGTCAAGGAGAAGAAGCTGACGAACATGCGCGCCTCCACGGCCGATGAAGCCATCCGCCTCGTGCCGCCGCGCATCCTGAATCTCGAGCAGGCGATCGAGTTCATTCGCGAAGACGAACTGGTGGAAGTGACCCCGCAATCCATCCGGCTGCGAAAGAAAATCCTGAAGGCCAACCAGCGGTAGCTGGCCAATCACACCTGTCTACCGGCAGATACGCGGCGTTGCCTGCAACACCAGCAAATTCGGTACGCATGTAAGCTGGCGGCCAGCATGCTCCGGTGTTGCCGCAATGAGAACGCCAGTTGCCGCGGCGATGTTTGCCGCCGTCGCCGTATCGGGATGCGCCGTTCATAAGCCCGGAGCGCAAACGTGGCGGCTCGCGAGGCAGGGCACAGGCGAGATCCTGATTCCGCCCGGCGCTTCCAACCGCGATTTCTCGCATCGCACATTCCGCGCCGATGTTCCGGCCACGGCCTCCTGCGCCGGAACCGAAGGCGTCACCGCAATAAAGCCTCGCGGGAAGAAACTGGCCGTCACCGTATTCCCCGCCGCGCTCGCGGCCAAACCGCAGGGATGGCTCTCGGAATGGGCCACCGGTCTCGAGACGCGGGCCTGTATCCCCGCAGGCGCGGCCGCCGTTCTCGCGGCGCAGATAGTCGATTCGGTTCCTCTCGACCTGAACGCTTCCACGCGACTGCTGCATCCGAACGACAGGCAGACCGGGCAGGTGGATCTTCAACCGGGCATGCGGCTCGAAGTGATCAGCCCGATTGTGAAAGACGGCGCAGCGCCCGACGCCCCGATCATCACCTCCAATGAACCCGGAAAGATTACCGTTACCGTATCGAGTTCGAATCTGGTCGGTTATGAAGTGGCGTGGTTCGGCGTTGCCGCGGCGTCCGGCGGAAACATGGCGACCATCGTTCCGGATTATGCAGAGCGCCATATCGACGGCAGGACCGAACGCGCATCCGCCGCAAACTCTCTTCGGTTCCCGGCGCTTCCCGGCTATTACCGGCTCTTCTACAAATCCGGTTCGACCGATTTCACCGCGATTCTTCTCGGCGCCAGCACCTGGCCCGATCTCGAACGAAGCAGCAAAGCGCTCAATGAGGATTCCTGCCGCGCCGTGAAATCCGCCACCTGCGTGCTGGTTCCGAAACGCATCGCCATCAATCCCATGCTGAGCGTGACGGTGAACGGAAAGGCGGAAAACGCGGGCTGGGGAAGCACCGTGGGCGGCGTGATCCAGCATGCCGGTTTCAAGCGGCCGGCAGACACGCTGCCGCAGCTTTCGGTGATGCGGCCTTACAAAGGCGGAAGCGTGCCGGTGGTGTTTGACCGCCGCGACCCTTCCATCCTGAACATGGTGCTCACGGGCGGTGAGGTCATTTCAACCGGGAGCGATTCCGCACCGCCTCGATAACGTCCAGAATCCCCGCCGACACCACATCCGGCTCGCTGATCTCGACCGAATGAAAGCTGCGCGCAGCGATTCGCTGCCTGCTGTCGGTCGACAGCGCGAGCAGGTGAGCCTGCAGCTGGCTGTATCCTGGAGCGTCGTTCCCCGTGCTGATGACCATCAGCGGGAGATCGCCGAAAGGATGAGCAGCGCCCTGGGCTGCCGCTTCCGCGGCCCGAATGCATTTGTCCGTGGTTTCCGCCGTGGGCAAATCCGGATTGCGCGCGCTTGCCCAGCGGTCGAGCGCCTGGGCGCGTGGCGGCAGATTGCGGAAACCGGGCTCGTCTTCGTGACTGAAGATGATCGGCGTCATCGAAATAACAGCGGGCGGGCTGTCCGCGGCGCCTGCATCGGCCGCCTTCGCCGGCGTAGCGGGCCGTTCTGCTTCTTGGGGAAGAAACGCGTGATCCACCAGCACCAGCCCCGCCACTTCGCCCGGGTACTGCTTCGCGTAAATGCGCGCGACGACCGCCGCCGCGGAGAAACCGGTAAGCACGAACGGACGATCGATGTGCGCCTGCCCGACAAGCGCACGCACTTCGTTCACCCATGCCGGACAACCGCGGCCCGGACCCGGATCGCTCCACGCGGTTCCCGAAGCGTCATACACGCACACGCGAGCTGCGCGGGAGACCTGCGCCTCGACCAGACTCCAGTCGAAGGAAAAGCCGCCGCCGATGAT
>DAIDJK010000018.1 GCA_027450225.1 Bryobacterales bacterium
ATCCTGCCCATCGTCTACGCTGCCTTCGCGCTATCCATCCGCGCACTGCCCGGCGGCTTCCGTCCCGCTGCACTGGTATCCATGCTCGCGTGCCTCGTCGCAGCCAGCTTCATTAACCCGCCCTATCCGTTTCCCTTCGAAAACGATCTCGAATTCGTCAGCTTCGTCCATCTCGAGCAACACGCCGCCTCCGCCGCCGAACAGCAGAGTGGCGTCATCGCCACGGCGTTTCCCATGTCGAACGCCCTCCGCCGTCCCGAATACGGCTTCGTCACCCGCAGGCTGCGCGTGCGCGAAATGCGCGACTTCCGCAGGGAAGACGTTCAGCGCCTCCGCGCCAATCCGCCCGCCGACGTCATCGTCTTCGACCCCGCTTACGATCCCTATGGCCTGTTCGCGCTTCCGGCCATCCGCCCCTTCCTTGCGCGATATTACGGATACGAACCGCGCATGTCGGCCAATGAAATTGCGGCCGCCCTCTCCATGCGAGTCGTCCGGCAGTGGAAGGAGCGCGGACTCACTTTTTCGCTCGTCTCGCGCTGACGCGCATCACTGAACCGGTTTCGGCTTGAAGATCGCGATGTACTGGCTGTGCGGAATATGCTCGTGTTCGGAGACCAGCGCGAACCCGTTCGCTTCCACCTCTTTGATCACGCCCGAATCGTCCAGCCGGATATGTGTGAGCGCGCCATTGCCGCCGCCCATCGCGCCCGCGCGCTTGTAGTACTCGATGATCGCCAGCCGCCCGCCGGGTTTCAGCGCCCTCCGGAAGCCGGCCAGCATGTCCTGCGGATAGTTGTAGTGGTGATAGGAATCGAGCGCCATCACCACGTCGAATTTCCCGGCGGGCAACTCCGGGGAATGCTCGTTCCCCTTGATGAACTCGATGTTCTTCAGGCCTTTCTCCTCCGCGTGCTGCCGCGCGCGGGCGAGAAAATCGTCGAAAATATCTTCCGCGTAAACCCTGCCGGCTGCCCCAACGGCTTCGCTAAGATACGGCAGCATGTACCCGGTACCGGTTCCGATGTCCGCCACCGTCATGCCTGGGCGAACGCCAATGGCTTTTACCAGTTCGGCCGGTCTCTCCTCGGCATCGCGATTGGCCGAATTCAGCCCGTTCGCCACCGCCGCTCTGCCTTCCGCGGTCTGATACGTTTTGTTTGCCTGAGTTGCCACCGGCGCCGCTACCTGCGCCAGAGCCGTCCCGCAGACGGCGATGAACAGGAGTGATTTTTTCATCACGTTCATCATACGCGCGCATTGCTCCACCCAGACGCAAAAGAGGGGGAAAAAGGCGGGTACGGATGGTGACTCGGGCGGGGCTCGAACCCGCGACCACCGCATTAAAAGTGCGATGCTCTACCAACTGAGCTACCGAGTCAGTGCCGTCTTTGCCATTGTAGCGTCCGGACCTCGCGAGACCCGCCGCGCGTGAGAAGATGAAGCCGGAGGCGCCACTGTTTTGAAGCATGCTCGACGATAACGACAAGACCTGGATTCACGAACAACTGAGAGAGCAACTCGACGGCGTACTGAAACACCTTCTGGCCGAAATCGGTCGCCGCCAGGAAGAAAACAACGCGCGCTTCGATTCCATCGATGCCCGCCTGAAACTCCAGGCCGGGCTGCTTCAGTCCGGCTCCCGCGCCATGGCGCGCTTCACCGAATTCGCCGAGACCTCCGAATCGCGCTGGGTGGATCTCGACCGGCGCGTTCGCGCCATCGAGCAGCGCATCTCCCCGCCCCAGCAGCCCACGCTATAATCCCTTTGTCTTCACTCCGTTTGAGCCCCGCGCGGGCGTGGCGAAACTGGCAGACGCGCTGGATTTAGGTTCCAGTTCCCGCAAGGGAGTGTAGGTTCAAGTCCTATCGCCCGCACCAATTCGATGTTGAAGACCGGCTGGCAGTCGTCCCAGGCTGCAGCGACTGCGGCCCGGGCGATTTTACGGCAACCAAGCAGCCCATGACAAGTTTCGACGCGTACCTGACCGTAGACTGGAGCGCGGGCAGGCACCCGGTCACCGGCAAGGACAGCATCTGGTTCTGTCTGCTGACCCGAGACAAGGAAACGCGTTCGTACGCAGTAGAGAACCCCGCAACTCGAAAGTACGCCTGCGACAGGATCACTCAGCTCTTGCGGAAGCTCGCGACGGCTGGCAAACGTGTTCTGGTTGGATTCGATTTCCCCTACGGATATCCGGCTGGCTTCGCAACGGCGCTCGGGCTCGAACGTCAGCCGGCTTGGCTCGAAGTCTGGCACGAGATTGCGTCCCGCATCGAAGATGCGGACGACAATAACAATAATCGATTCAAGGTCGCGGCCGAATTCAATCACCGCATCTCGGGCAGGACCAATCCATTCTGGGGTTGCCGAGATGGGTGCAAATGCGCCAGACTCTCTCACCGCAAGGACGACGAACCCGGCCAATTGCCAGAAAACAGGTTAACTGACGTAGCCGGAATGCAGCCGGTGTGGAAGTTGTGGGGCGCAGGTTCAGTTGGCAGCCAGACGCTTATGGGCATACCGCGCCTTCTTGCCTTGCGAACCGATCCGGTACTCGCGCCAATTTCCGTCGTCTGGCCATTCGAAACCGGTTTGCGATTTGTTTCAGGACAGCGCAGACCCGCCTGGCAGATCGTTCACGCCGAGATTTACCCGTCGATAATCAGCGAACACTCCGCGCCGGGGCATGTGAAGGACGAGAAGCAGGTTCGAAGCCTGGCCGATCATTTCGCGAGCCAGGATGATGAGGGCAGGCTCGATCATCTATTCGCCGGTCCCGCAGGGGTAACGGATGAGGAAATAAATCGTATCGAACGAGAGGAAGGCTGGACGCTCGGCGTAGACACCAGGAGTCAGCCGCGAAGAACACGACATCCGAAGCCATCCGGTCAGCGAATGCTCGCCGAGCCGGTCAGAGAGCCCAAAACAGTTGCACGCCCGACGAGGAAAAGTACGCAAGCGGCCTACGAGAACCGGAACGGGCAAATCGTCCTGCGCGGAACCGGCCTGGCGGGAACTGACCACGGTCAATACATCTACGTGCTCCAGTGCAGCCACTGTGGTCACCAATACGGAGCCAACGGGTCCGACATTTTCCAGCGGCGATGCCCTGCTTGCCAGCATGGCAAACCGGGCCTGCGATACTGACGCCGGCGCCGTTTCCCGCGCATCCCGCATCGAACCCTTCACCGCCGCAGCATCGGTCTCGGATCCACCTGATCCGCCGTAACAAAAATCGTCCGGATATCCACCGGCACGCTTCCCACCCGGTTCAGCGTGGCCCGCACTTCCGGCCGGATCACGCCCAGCGTGTCGAGCATCTTCTTCGCCCCCGCGTAATCGCCCGTAGCTTCAACCGTCAGCAGATCGTGCGCCAGATCGCGTACTCCCGCATGAATCCGCTGCGGGTCCACCGCCCAGCGCCCGTTATGCTCCACAAACGCGCCCTTGTCCATCAGATAGTTGAACTGGAGCGCCATTCCCTTCCCATGTGCTTCCTCCAGTCCGAATCGCAGCGTGCGGAACGATGATGCCAGAAACGTCGTGTACAAACTCTGCTCATCCCGCTTCAGGTAACCGCGATCGAAGAAATGCTGCAGCATATAGAGTCCCAGCACATCCGCCTTCGCTTCCTCGATCGCGCTGTAGAGCTCTTTCAACTCCTGGCGCGGCGAACTCGCGCGTCCGTTCACCGTAATCTGATGCGGCCCGATTCCGTGGCTCATCTCGTGCGCCAGTATATGCGTGAAGAACGCTTCGAAGTTCAACGATTTCCGGGCATCCGGCGTCAGCACCACGTCCGAAATCGGCTGTAGAATCGTCCGGAACTTCGCCTCCTGAATGTTCTTCAGCATCACGCGCTTGCTGCCCTTTTCATGCACCACGCGCTCGTCGTTCGGCAGGTTGTAAGCCGCCGTCTTCACCCCGTGGTCGGCATCGCCCGCCGCGAATACTTCATTCACCACCGTGATCGGCGAAAGCGCCCCGATCTTCGCATTCCGGAATCTGGCTTCGATCGGCAGATTGTTCTCCACTTCCTGCATGTGGTTGCCGAAAAACTTCAGCTTCGCCGTTTCTTCTTCATCCCGAACGTTTACATAGGCTTCATATGCCGCCTTATAGCCGAACAACTCGTCGTTGTAGGTCTCATACGGCCCTATCGTGATGTCGAGCGGCGAATCGAGATCCATCCACGCCACGTCGCTCGCGTAGTAGTCGTTCGAATGAAATGCCGCTGCCCGCGCTTCCAGGAAATGCTTCAGCGTGGCATTGGTCGTCGCAGCCGCGGCTTGCCGCAGCAGATTCGCGCAAACGTCCAGGTCCGCCTTGTAAGCCTCTGAATAAGGAATCGATTGAAGCGAATGGTTCGGTCCCCGCCGGATCACGGTGAAAAAACCCTCTGCCTGCGTTCGCGCCGCCGGCGAGAGCGTCTTCACCCAGCGTTCGAATTCCTCTTTCGTCATGTCTTCCGGATAAAACGCCGCGCCCAGCGGTTTGCGCTCGGGCACGCCGGAAAGAAACGCCTTGTGATCGTCCAGGTCCGACCATGGCCCTTTGTTCAGCCGGAAATATTCAAGCCGCGCCTGCCCCAGCGCCGACGTATCCTGCCGCAGCCGGTCATAGAGTCCCACGTCGCCGGTCCAAAGCTGACGCATGAAAATCGTGTTCAGGACGCGCGACGCTTCAATCAGGCTCTTGAGCGCAGCCTGGTCGCCCGGCGACAGCTTCGACGTATCCACGCGTATCTCCACCGGCGCATAGCGCGAAATCATCTGTTGCAGCACCGTGATCGGCGCATCCGCCGCCGCACTGGAAATCGAAGCCGCATTCGTTGTCAGAGCCATAGTCACGGCGAATAGAAAATTCTTTCTCCTCATGTTTCAGTACGTTGACCGCCGTCAGGCGCTTCTCCGGCCGCGCATCCGTCAAACATGTGGACGTGGAGCAAACCGCAATCGGTCAGTCCCGTCTCGAACTCGTGGGTCTCGCGGCCGCCGGAATCGCGCACGATTTGAACAACCAGTTCACTCTCATTCTCAACCATCTCGCTGTGGACAACATGGAATCGGCACGCGATTCCGTTGGGAAATGTATTGCGCTCACCGCCGGCCTCCTCACTTTTTGCCGGGGTGAAAACGTACCACTCGAACCCACCAGCCTTCTTTCTGCGGTACAGAATTTTGTCAACCGGCTGCGTCTTCCCGCCGGCGTCACCGTCGCGCTCAACGTCTCACCGGACGCCGCCACCATCCGCGGCGATGAACCCGCCATCGAGCGCGTGCTCGACAATCTCGTCCGCAATGCCGCCAGCGCGATGAATGGTTCGGGCTGCATCCGGATATCCGTACACGACTCCACCATCGAAGTGGAAGACTCCGGCCCCGGCATCCCGCGCCAGCATCTGCGCCGCATCTTCGAACCGTTTTTCACCACCGGAGGCACCGGTATGGGGCTGGCCATCGTCCGCGACATCATGCGCCGCCACGGCGGCTCGGTCCACGCCGTTTCCGAGCCTGGCAAGGGCGCGAAATTCATCCTGCGGTTCCGCACTTCAACGAACCTGCTCTGACCTCGTTTCCATCTAATCTGGGTGTATGGCGCATCGGGTCGTCATCGTGGGCGGCGGCTTCGGCGGCTTGAACGCCGCGCAACAACTCCGGCGTGCTCCGGTTCAGGTCACCCTCATTGACCGCCGCAATTTCCATCTCTTCCAGCCGCTGCTCTATCAGGTGGCAACAGGCGCTCTTTCCCCCGGCGAAATCGCCTCGCCGCTTCGCTACGTACTCAACCGGCAAAAGAACACCACCGTCGTCCTCGGCGAGGTAGTCGATATCGAACCCGCCCGCCGCGAAGTCATCCTGAAGGATTCCAGCCGCATCCCGTACGACTCCCTCATTATCGGTACCGGTTCCACTCACTCCTATTTCGGTCATCCGGAATGGGCCGGTCTTGCGCCCGGTCTCAAGACCGTTGAGGACGCCACCGAAATCCGCACCCGCATCCTGCTCGCCTTCGAGCGCGCCGAAAAAGAAACCGATCCTTCCGATCGCCGCGCCAATCTCACGTTCGTGGTTGTCGGCGGCGGCCCGACAGGCGTCGAACTCGCGGGCGCTCTCGGTGAGATCTCCCGCGACACTCTTCGCAAGGATTTCCGCCACATCAACCCGGCCGATTCCAACATCTTTCTTATCGAGGGCGAAGATCGCGTTCTTCCGTCCTATCCGCCGAAGCTCTCTGAAGCCGCTGAGCGCTCGCTCATCGAACTCGGCGTCCAGACGCGAGCCAGCACTCGCGTAACCGGCATCGACGATCATGGCGTCACCATGAAAGCAGCCGATGGCAGCCAAAACCGCATCGAGTCCCGTACCGTCCTCTGGGGGGCCGGCGTTCAGGCTTCCTCGCTCGGCAGGATTATTGCGAAACGAACCCAATCCGCCGCCGGGCAGCCGGACCCCGGAAAGGACCTGCTCGATCGCGCCGGCCGCGTCCAGGTCGAACCCGATCTCACGGTGCCCGGGTACCCGGATATCTTCGTCATCGGCGATCTCGCTCACGCCGTCGAAGATCCAAAATCCGGCAAACTCGTGCCCGGCGTCGCCCCCGCTGCCATCCAGATGGGCACATACGCCGCGAAGGTCATTGAAAAGCGCCTCGCCGGCAGGAAAGTCGAGCCGTTCCACTACTGGGACAAAGGAAGCCTCGCTACCATCGGCCGCAATCACGCCGTCGCACAAGTCGGCCGTTTCAAATTCTCCGGCTATCTCGCCTGGCTCACCTGGCTTTTCGTTCATCTCCTGTATATCGTGGAATTTGAGAACCGTCTGCTGATCGTCGTCCAATGGGCATATGACTACTTCACTCACAACCGCGGAGCCCGCCTGATTACCGGAAAGTGGGCTTCGAGTGACGATGCGCTCGGCCCGAAAAGCCTTCGCGACGATGTTTCGCCCGCCGTCGGCGCTGCTCGGGAGACGTCATGACCAGCCGTGGTCTCATCGGCGTCTTCGATTCCGGCGTCGGGGGTCTCACCGTCCTCAAGGCGCTCCGCCGCGCCCTTCCGCATCACGATTTTCTGTATCTCGGCGACACCGCCCGCGTCCCCTACGGCCGCAAGCCGCCTGAGATGGTTCGCGGCTTCGCGCACGAGATTACGGCTTTCCTGGTCGATCGCGGCGCCGCCGCCATCATGGTCGCCTGCAATACCGCCACCGCCGTCGCGCTCACCGATTTACAAAACGCGTTCGACATTCCCGTCTGGGGCGTCATCAATCCCGGCGTCGAAGCCGCCGCTCGCGCCACCCGCTCGGGCCGCGTGGGCGTCATCGGAACCCGCGGCGCCATTGCCAGCGGAGCCTATCAGCGCCGTCTCGAAGCCTGCGGGATGACGGTCTGGGCGCAGGCCTGTCCCATGTTCGTCCATCTCGTGGAAGAAGGTCTCGCCGATTCTCCCGAGGCCGAAATCCTCGCGCGGCATTACCTCGGCGCGCATCCCGATATCGATACGCTCATCCTCGGCTGCACGCATTACCCCGTTCTCGCGCCCGTCATCGGACGCGTTCTCGGCCCCGGCGTCACGCTCGTCGAAAGCGCCTCCGTCGCGGCCGAATCTCTCCGGATCACCCTGGCTGCGGACGCCCCCGGCCATGGCCGCATCACGCACTTCGTCACTGGCGACCCCGTCGCCTACGAGCACACCGCGCACGTCATCGGCGGCGTCGATGGCGAGATCGTCGCGCTTCCCATCAGCGAATTGAAAGCTTATTCGCCCCTGGGCGTCAGCGCATCCAGATAACCCGGTTCCCGGTTGAACACGGGAATTTCGAGATCCACGGCCCAGCCGCCGCCCGGCTCCGGCTTCACCACCCGGCCGCGCTTGAAATCGGACGGTTGCTTTGCCCAGTTCACGCCGCGCGAATGCAGCATCTCGTGCTTCTCCGCAGTCGATTTCCCCACCAGTTCCTCGTGCCGGAAGTGCGCCGAAGCCAGCATATTCAAGCTGTTCGCCGAGGCGTCCAGTTGCCGCCAGAGGAAGTAATCCATCACGTCGGCGCGCCGCGGAATCGCCATTACCCGCGAATCGAACGCCGCTGCCCGCACGCCCTGAAACGCTGCGTTGAATGCCCCGGTAAACACGCTTGCCGATACCGACGCGATCTTCTGCACGTTACCGTCGAACCACAACGGCGAATCGTCGCGCTCGAAATCGGTCAGCAGAAACGAATATTCATCGCTCTGGCCATATCCGAACCGGCACCCGATCATTTCTTTCGCCAGGTGCACAGCGGCGCAATCGAGCGCATCGGCGAGGGCCCGGCAATAGGGCCGCTCCAGATGCGCCGTGAACTTGTGAAAGCCGCGGCCGTCGATCCGGATCACCACATGCGACCGCCTCGGCAGCGTAATGCGAAGCGCATCTTCGAAATCGCGCTTCATCCGCCGCCCCAGGTCGTCCTTCATGCTTTGAAATCGATTGTGCCAGACTGGCGAACGTGCAGGTGGTGCTGGACACCAACGTTCTCGTCTCGGCATGCTGGAAACCGGATGGCCTTGAAGCCCGCACCGTCCGTCTCGCCGGCTGCCGCGCCTTCACCGTCTGCGTCTCACCGGAGATCGTCGCTGAATACCGGGAGGTACTCGCGCGCAAAAAGCTTGCCGCCATTCACGCTCGCGCGGCGGCAATTCTCGCGGCGCTCGAACGCGTGTGGATCATCGTTCATCCCGCCCGGCGCCTGTCGCATTCGCTCGATGAGGACGACAACCGCTTCCTCGAATGCGCGGATGCCGCGCAGGCTCAGTACCTCGTTACCGGCAACCTCCGGCACTATCCCGCAATATGCGGCCAGACGCAGGTCGTGAACGCCCGCCATTTTCTGGCCGCCGGCTTCGCCGCCGAACTCGAAGAATTGCAGCCTCGCTGAAACGAAATTCTCAAAAAACCGTAAAGTTCCCCCGCGTCC
>DAIDJK010000019.1 GCA_027450225.1 Bryobacterales bacterium
CAGCGCCTGCGGCAGCGAAAGCCGGGTTACTTCAGGCGGAGCCGCTGCGCTGAGCGGCGCGAAAACGGCGGCAGTTACGAACAGCGCGGCCCGGACGCGCGGGAATGGGAAACGCATAAGGCGCATTGCAATCAGCCTCGAACGCCGGTCAGGCGGAAGTGTCGGAACCGCGCTCGCGAATGCGCAAAGTAAACCGCGGCATGTGATAAATTCTCAGCCCATCCACCCACAGCCAGCCTTCAAACTGAGCGTCGATGTGATTCCGTGATCGCTCGGAAGCATGCAGGACGGCTTCAATGCCGATACGGCCGCTCGAAGGCAGAACCTGTCCGCGATACTTCCAGACCACTTCGCCGATTACCTGAAACTCCGGGTCGCGAAAATCATCGCCGAACCCGTGATGAATCGCATGGAACTGAGCGGCCTGCAGAATGGCTTCAAGCCCGAGCGATCCGGGTTGCACGGGATCGCCGTAGAAGTGAGCCCTGAAGAACCACTCGCGCGGATTCACGTCCTTCTCCCCGCGGATACGCCGATCCCAGATTCCCGTTATCCGGTCCAGCATCAGCAACTGGCCCGATGGCAGCCGCAGCGATTGCTCGAAGTATCTGCCTGGCCGCGTCGTCAGATCGACGAAAAAATCCGAAGCCTCGTCGAATCGCGCACGCTCCTCCGGGCCCACGCTCAATCCTGATTGCTGCGCCAGTTCCCGGCCGCGAAAGAACCCAAAGGTCGTTCGCATCTCGAGAACGGGCGCCGATCCGAGGGAAACAAGCACCTGAAAAGAGGTAAGCGTAACATGGCCGGACGTGGAAATGGCCGTCATTTCCGCCCGGGCGGTAAGGGTACCGTTCTGCGCCGGCACGTCTCTTAAAATATGGGCCGTCCCATCGAGATTGCGGAAGTAAAGATCGTCTTCGGAACGCAGCGGCACGCCGGCGAAACAACTGATCCATCCGCACGGCTGCAATGCGATCTCGACCAGCGCGGCGAACGCCAGCGCGGGACCGCCGTTATCCGCGAAATACCACGCATCCCTCCGCAAATCGCATTCCGCAATCACGGCCACGCCCGGTTTCTGCACCCCGAATTCGCCTTCCACGTGGACGATCCGGTGCAGCAGATGATACGGCGGGCTGGGGAGTCTGGGGCAACGGCGGTAGCGGTCGAAGCGGGCGAATGGCTCTCCGAACGCGCGGGAAGGGAAGCCCTGCGCGCAAGCCAGCAGCGCGGCGTAATCCAGGCGAATCCCGTTGACCACCGCGAGTTCCCCTGCCTCCGCCTGTGGCTCCGTGGCGTCATCGAGAGGATTGCCTGGCGTCAGCCGAACCGCAATTCCCGTACAGGCGAAGCAGCGCAGGCCGTCCACCGAGCCGAGAACCTGCGCGTACAGCGCCGGTTCGGGGCCGTCCAGCACCTCCTCAACGAATACCTCGCACACCATCAGCTTCGATTCCGGAGTCGCCTGGCCCCTGCAGCGCAGCGGATACACATTTCCAGGAACAGGCTCGAAGCGCCAGCCATCGCGCTCCAGAGTGAAACCGAGCGCCATCAGATAGAAGGCCATGGCCTGCAGAGCGCCTTCCAGCATGAAGGTTCCCGGGAAGCATGGATCGTCTTTGAAATGGCACGCGAATACCCAATGATCCGGCGTCAGATCGTACTCGGCTCGAAGATAGCCCCTCTTCCATGGGCCCCCGTTGAAATCGAGTTCTGCGATCCGGTCCAGCATCAGAAGCTTCTCGTTCGCGAACGCGGGCGGCCTTTGCTGCGCGGCGGAAAGCTCGAAGCCTTTGCCGAAGCAGGCCAGCGCGTCGCCTCGCGCGGCCGCCTTCACCTGCGCCTCGGCGTAAGAGCGCGGCACATCGGGAAAGCGGGGCAGGTGCGTGGCGGCGCGGCGATTCGGCTCCGGCGCCCACAACACGCCGGCGGACGTCCGCAACTCCTCATCCGTGAAGAAGCCGGCCTGTCCGTTGCGGACGGACGCAACCAGTTCTTCGCCCGCGTGGCAATCGTATTCGAAGAAGAAGAGACGGATATCTCCCTGGCGCGCGTGTCCCGTCACCCGAATGTGATAGCGAAGCGTCTGCCCCACGCGCGGCAGCTCGGATTGCCACGTCAGATCGCACCCAAGAAGCCGGTAAACGCGTTCTCCCCGAAGAAGAAAATCGATTCCCAGCCATGAGATCAGGAGCATGTCGGCCTGGCCGGACTCGATCACGATCGATGCCGCCATGCGCCCCCGCACGGTGTACCATGCGTCCGGGGCCACGTCGGTTTCCGTGATCAGTGAGCCGGTCTTCATGCCCGCCGCCTGGGCGTCGATTGAAATCACGCGGTCGACCAGCAGCATTGGCGGCATCGGCAGGCGGACGATGCGGCGGTAGGAGTCGAGCGGTTTGAACTCGGAGCCGAACACGTCCGAGATGCGGCCCGACGAGGTGATCTCGAGATCCTCGCGCGTAAACTTCACCAGTGCGCGGGATTTCGGAAGCACAGCGGGAACCGCCGAAACCGCCGCTGTCGGCACTCTCGCCGCAAACGCAGTCTCAAACGCCTGAGCGGATGCGCGCAGGAAATCGCCATGCGATGCGCTGCCCGCATGGCCCAGATAGCGGCTCCATTCCGAAACCAGGCTCGCGGCATGCCCGGCGAACAGACGGGCTTGTCCGTTAGGGGCGGCCGCGGCTGGCGCTGCGAGCGGCTGAGGCTCTTTGAGCGGCTGAGGCTCCTCCGCGCGCATTCCGGCAAGTTCGACGGGATCGATGTCTGGCAGACGCGCAGGCAGCGTGAGACTGTGGCCAGGGTTGCGCCTGGCAGGCGTAGTGCGCGCGTTGAAAAGGTCGATATCGACCGCAAGACCCGCAACGAAGACTTGCGCGATTGCGTTGGCCGCCTGCATGAGCGAATCCACTCCCGCAACATCGAGCGGAATCGCGGCGTGCGGCCGGTCCCCCAGAATGCGGCTGATCCATCCGGAACAGGAGCCGCGCGGACCATGCTCGATGAACACGCGAATTCCATCCCGCCATGCCTGCTCGATGAGGCGCGGAAAATCGAGCGTCGTCAGCACCTGGGCGGTGAGCGAGTCGGCAACCGAATCGCTGTCGGGCTCGAACACGCGGGCTTCGGCCATGCTGTACAGGCGAACGCCATCGGGCGGCGGCCACGTTCCGCGGCGGTGCAGGCGCCGCCATTCCGCGGCATAGGGCTCTGCTTCCGGCGCGTGCACCACCATGTCGAAATCCACGCGCTGCGTGCGCCGGGCGCCAATGCGAGGCACGATCCGGTCGAAGATGTCCCGTGTTCCCGCCACCAGGTATTCTCCCGGCGCATGAATCGCGAGCACCCGCAGGCCCGGTTCTTCCGCCTGCCGCGTTTGCGCCTCATCGGGAGATATGTTGAACAGCCAGACCTGCCATCCGCCACGGCCCAGAACGCGCAGTTCACCGCCGAGATGCCGGGTGAACAGTCCCGCTTCGTGCAGTTCATGAGCGAACGCATCGCCGTCGCGCCAAAGGTCGAACGCAAACAGCGCGTTGGTTTCCCCGGAGCTCATCCCGATAGCCGCGTCCGCGTGAATGCCCAGCATGCGCCGCGTCAGGTGGACATGACACTGCGTAAGAACGGTGGTGGCCCACAATTTTTCGATCGGTTCGGCCCGGCGGTCGCGTGTCTCAAACAGCCAGGAGGCGCCCGCCGCGAACGCGGGAGCGCGCTGGCAGACGTTCGCCAGGGTTTCGGGAAAAGCGTGGATCAGGGATCGCCCCGCGCCCTGAATCGCTGCCGCGGCGCCCGGGAACACAAATGCGACTTGTCCGCCGCAAGTTTCGGATGCGAAGAAAACCCCGTCCGGCAATGCGGCCGACCGCGGATTCTCCAGCCACCGCGCAGCGAGTTCACGCTTCCTCGCATAAGCGCGTTCGTTCGTCGCGGCGATCGCCAGCCGATGCGAGCCTGAACGCGAAAATCGTCCATCCCGGAGATTCTGCCCGAGTTCGGAAGTGCTTTCCGCCGCAAACGTGAACACCTGCGGCGCATTTAGAGGAACCAGCGGCGCCGCGCCGCCGCCCTTGGCCTGCCGGACAGTGATGCCGGACGGGAGACGGAACGCGAGCCGGCTGCCGTTTGGAATCCACGTGGCGCCGGAGTGGATCCCATGCGCGCAACTCAGCGCCGCGGCGCCCGCTTCGACCATCGCTTGAGCCGCATGCGCGTTCCCGGCCAGCTGCGTTTCAATTGGCCGCGCATCCGCCTTGTCATCCGCGTCTTCGAAGATGGCGAGAATGGGATCGCCATCCGCTTCGGCGTCGGCGAGTCGCTTCATCACGAAATAAACCGCGGCGTCGAGTTCCGTTCCTGCGCGGTCCTGCCACAAATCCGCCACCGCCTGCCGATGGATGCGCTCATTCGTAATGTCGGCGGCGCCGGCGATCACCGCGTCCACTTCTCCGCGCGCCAGGGCGCGCTGCGCGAGCCGCAAACTTACGCCGCCCGAGTCCTCTTCCGCGAACACCGCAAAGCTGGGGCCTCGCAGATCGTAGCGGCTGCTGATGCGGTTGGCGACGATATTCGCCAGCCTTCCGATTACGCCCGCTCCCGTCAGCGGTGGACTCACTCTCGACAGCCACGCAGAGTCCTCGATGCGGTCGCGCGCGCGCAGACTCAGGCGCGCAATTTCTCCGCCGACTCCGGCGCCGCAGATCACGCCCGTGGCGGCGGGAAGCGCTGGCCCTTCCGCCATTGCTTCCGCTACCGCCGCAAGCGTCAGAGTCTGAATCGCGCTGCTTTCCTGCAGGTCCGCAGGCGGAAACGAGAGGCTCCCGGTTGCGAGCTGGATGCTCTCGATCTCCGGACGAACAGGTTCCCCGAGCAGCGCGGCCCGCGCAAACGCATCTCTGCCGGTTGCGTTTCCCGCGGCCGCGCCCATCGCCACAATGGCCACCGGCGTTGGCGATTTCCGCCGGGGAGCCTCAAAGCCTGCAGCCGAACCGGTCCACTCCTCCACGATCAGATGCGCGTTATTGCCCCCGAAGCCGAATGCGCTGATCGATGCCCGTTTCGGTCCCGCGCATTGCCACGCTTCATTCGAGCTCAGAAGCCGGAACGGCGAATTCGCGATCTTCGCGCACGGAGCGCCGGCCTGCGATACGTGCAGCATGCCGGGCCGGACGCCCTCGCGTATCGAGGCCAGCACCTTCAGCAACCCCGCCATGCCCGCCGCCGTCATCGCGTGGCCCATGTTGGATTTCACGGAACCCACCGGGAC
>DAIDJK010000020.1 GCA_027450225.1 Bryobacterales bacterium
GGAAGCACAATGGCCCCGAGCTGGTCTACGGTTTCCGACCACCACGCCCGCGGATCGCCGACGTCGAGCTTTCCCTTCGAGCTCTTCAGGATCACCTCCCACAGCGAGACGGTGCTCAGATGGACGGTTCCGTTCTCGAGCGATCGCCGGATTTTCGCCGGGATCCGCTCAGGCTCGAAAAGCCCCAGCAACGCGATGTTGGTGTCGAGAAGAAACCCGCTCAAATGCCGCCTGCGAGGAACCCGTCGAGGTCGACAGGTTCATCCCACCCCGGCGGGAGTTTGATGCGGCCGCGCATCGCGCCCCACTGGATACGCCGGCGCTCGGGCGGTGGCGGCGCAATCTGCGCAACGGGCTTGCCATGCCGCGTAATCACGACGTTCTCGCCCTGCTCCACAGCCCGGATTAATTCCGGAAGGCGGTTCTTCGCCTCCGCGATGGGAACGTCCATTCCCGGATTATAGCCATAAATTCCGGCCATTCCGGAGAGCAGACCGCGGCCGGCATCTGCGATATACAATGTATATACAGGTGGCGGTGCGTCAGCGTCAACAGCGCGCTGATCCTCGTTGTTGCCCACACCGTTCGCGGCGGGAACGGGGACGAAGTGATCCGCGTTATTTCTGCGCGCAAAGCGATGCCGTCGGAGAGGAAACGCTATGAAGAAGGCGCAGAAAGCTGATGTCCGCATGACGGCGGAACAGATTCGGTCACGGGCGAAGACCACGGCCGGAAAGGCGGAAATCGCGCGAGCGGCGGCAATCCCCGACAGCGAGATCGATACCGGTGAGATCCCTGAGATTTCGAGCCGGCGCGGCGGGATGCGCGGCCTGTTCGCGCGGCCCGAGACCCGCCAGATTAGTATTCGTCTAAGTGCGGCCGATCTTCTGAAGGCGAACCGGCTCGCCGCCATGAAAGGTTTGCCGTACCAGACCTACATCAAGTCGCTTTTGCACGAAGCGCTCCAGCGGGAAGAGGCGAAAAACCCGGATGCACACTCGACAGATTAATAGGAATTGTCGAGAGTTCCTTGTGAAACGACAAAGGCCCTGCAACGCCGAAGATTCAGCGTAGACACGCGGAATCATTCCGGAAACGCCTTGCTTTGGTAACGATCGCGTAACGCGAGCGGCGCGCTACCATCCGCGAGGCTCTACGACGAAAAGTATAATCTCGCCCGGTTCGGCTTTGATGTCCTGCCAGTGAAAAGGCTGGTTTCTTTTTGCGCACTCATTGGGCCCAACATAGCCTGATTTCAAGACCGGTTCGGTCATGATCGGTGGCGCCCCATGCCATGCGCAACCACCGTTTTGAGCGGCCTCTGGTTGAAGTCTCACAGGCAGCGGTGAGTCGAGGAAAAAATGTGCAACACCATCGCTTCCCGTTTTGGTCTGGAGATGAAAGAGAATGTCTCGCCCAGGTAATCCCGACGGCGTATTAGTCCCGAACAACTGCGCATCTCTCCCTGCAAATGGCTTTCCTGAAATCGCATTGATCAGCCGAAGCCGAATTTCAGTTTTGCTACTGGGCTGAAATGCAGGCAACTGGGACGGCGATAACAAAATCACCCCCCACATGGCTATCACACTCTTCATTAGTGACATCCTCCCACCGGAGAGCACATAGAAACGGGGCCCGGCCTCACCGGCTTCCCGCGGCCCGCCTGGGACTCCCCATTACTTCATGATCCTGTACAAATTGCTGTAATCGTCGGTCCACTCGCGCAGCCCCGCAATCGCCGGAATCTTCTCGTCCGTCTTCCGTATCTCGTCCTGCTCGAAGAATCCCGGCCGCGACGACACCAGCACCCAGTCCGATTCCGCTTCTTCCCGGTCGTCGTCCCCGTCGTACTCGATCATCATGGCCTGCTTGCCGTCTTCGTGCGCCGCCAGCGCCACCACCGGACCCAGCGCCAGGTACTTGTTCGACGTGTGCACCGCCAGCACCCCATCCGGCTTCAGATGCCGCCAGTACAGCCGGAACGCTTCGCGCGTCAGCAGATGCACCGGGATCGCGTCGCCCGAAAACGCGTCCACCACCAGCAGATCGAAGCCGCGCGGCCGCTCCCGCTCGAGCGACAGCCGCGCATCGCCCAGCACAATCTCATGCGGCGCAAAGCAGTCGCGCAGAAACGTGAATTGCGTTTGCGCGATCTTCGGCACCGCCGGATTGATGTCGTAAATCGTGTAGTTGTCGATCGGCCGCGCGTAAGTCGCCAGCGTGCCCGCGCCCAGCCCGATCACCCCCACGCTCATCGGCCCCTGCATCTGCAGCACGTGAATCGCGCGCCCCACGCCCGAGTGCCGCGCGTAATAGCTGGTCGGATACCGCTGGTTCTGCGGCCACAGGAACTGCTCGCCGTGGTCGATCGTCCCATGCCGCAGCGTCCGGTACGGCCCCATCGGTTGCGACCCGCGGCTGTCGAACACCACCAGCGCGCCATAGAAGTTTCGCGTCAGCAGACGCGCATGGCCAATGTTTTTATAAACGTCCTGGCCCAGAAAAACCGACACTCCCACCGCCATTCCCGCCGCCAGCGCGAACGGCCATGATATGCGGCTCTTGCCATCGGCGCCGCGCCGCGCGGTCTCGCGCCAAACCAGCCAGCACAGCACGAACGCCGTCAGCGCCATCACCACCGGCAGATCGTAAAGCGCATTGAAAACGTAAGGCGCGATGAACCCGATCAGCAGCCCGCCGATCGCTCCCCCGGCCGAAACCATCAGATAGAAGGACGTGAGATACCGCGGCGCCGGCTTCCGCCGGGCCAGTTCCCCATGGCAGATCATCAGCAGCACGAACAGCGCCGCCGAAAAGAACGCGATCGCCGGAACCAGATCCCCGATATTGCCGTTGTCCGCGATCGAATACGCCAGCGCGGGCAGCGCAATCGCGCCCAGCCTTACGAACAGCCACCGGTTATACCAGCGGTCGCTGTCGAAACACAGAATGAAGGTGAGCAGATACAGGCTCAGCGGCAGCACCCAGAGGAATGGAATCGCCGCCACGTTCTGCGTCAGATGATTCGTCACCGCCAGCAGCAGCGCCGAACCGCACGCCGCCAGCGCCATCCACAGCATTCGTTCGGAGATTAGCGGCGCGGGCCCGGCATCCGCCATCCCGCTCTCCACCGCCTCGCCGCCCGATTCCACCTTCGCCGCCGCGCTGCG
>DAIDJK010000021.1 GCA_027450225.1 Bryobacterales bacterium
CGCCGGGGATGATGGATCGCGGGCGCGGCTCGATTGTCAATATCGCGTCGATTTCGGGGTTGAAACCGCAGTTTCACGGCATGCTCTACAGCGTGACGAAAGCCGCGCTGATCATGATGACGCAATCCTATGCGCTCGAACTGGGTCCGCGCGGGGTGCGGGTGAACGCGATCGCGCCGGGGCTGGTGCAGACCACGCTGAGCGAATATTACTGGAAGGATGAATCGCGCGCGGCGAATCTGATCGGCCGGCAGCCGATCCGGCATCTTGGACAGCCGGAGGAAATCGCGGGGCTGGCGGTGCTTCTGGCTTCCGACCGCTCATCCTATATAACCGGACAAACGTTCGCCGCCGATGGCGGCGCGTTACTCTCATCGATTTGACGCCTATGAAGAAACTTCTGCTGCTTCTCGTCTTCGTTACCGCCGGTTTCGGCGCGGACCACTGGGTGGGCACGTGGGGCACGAGCCCCGCGCCGCAACTGCAGGACCCGGCCATGCTGGAGCGGGCGAAACTGCTCTACGACAACCAGACCATCCGCGAAATCGTGCACACCAGCATTGCGGGCGACACGCTGCGGGTGCGGCTCTCGAATGCGTACAGCTCGCGGCCGGTGACGATCGGCGCGGCGCATATCGCGCTGCGCGAAGCGGGATCGTCGATTACGGCGGGAAGCGACCGCGCGCTGACGTTTTCAGGCAAGCCCTCCGTGATGATTCCCTCGGGCGCGGTGGTGTTGAGCGATCCGGTGTCGCTGAAGGTCCCGGCGCTGTCCGATCTGGCCATCAGCATCTTCCTGCCGCATCCGACGACGGGCGCGGGCATTCACTACGGAGCGCAGCAGACCAGCTACATCGCCCCGGGGGATGCGACCGCGGCGGCGACGCTCGATTCGCCGCAGAAGACCGGCTCCTGGGAGTTTCTGACGGCGGTGGAGACGCTGGCTCCGGAAGCGGCCGGAACGGTGGTGGCGATCGGCGATTCGATTACGTACGGCGCGCGGTCGTCGATGGACACGAATCATCGGTGGCCGAATTTTCTGGCGGAACGGCTGGTGGCGGCGCACAGGGAACTCGGGGTGATCGACGCGGGAATCGGCGGGAATCGCATTCTGCACGACGGCGAGACATCGAGCAATATCGGGTTTGGGCGGAATGCGCTGCAGCGGTTCGACCGCGACGTGATCGCGCAGGCGGGCGTGAAGTACCTGATTATTCTGGAGGGCATCAACGACATCGGGCATCCGGGGTTCGGGGCGCCGGGTTCGGAGACGGTGACGGCCGACGATCTGATTGCCGGGATGGCGCAGATGGCGGCGCGCGCGCACGAGCAGGGCATCAAAGTGTTCGGCGGAACGCTGACGCCGTTCGAGGGCGCGCACTATTACACCGAAGAAGGCGAAAAGAAGCGCGAGGCGCTGAACAACTGGATTCGCACCAGCCGGTCGCTGGACGGCTACGTGGATTTCGACAAAGCGGCGCAGGACCCGGCGAATCCGCTGCACATGAAAGCGGAATACGATTCGGGCGATCATCTGCATCCGAACGACGCGGGGTACAAGGCGATGGGCGAGGCGATTCGCCTCGATCTGTTCCGCTGAAGCCGGGGCGAAGATTGCCCGCTGTGTGAACATGAAATCTTGATCGTCACCCTGACCATGAATCCCGCGATTGACCGTACAATCGCGGTCGATCGTCTTGCATTCGACGATCGGGCATACATTCTGTCGAGCAAGGATTCGCCGGGCGGCCGCGGGATCAACGCGGCGTCGGTAATCCACTCTTTCGGCGGCAAAACGCTCGCGATCATTCCGGCCGGAGGCGAACGAGGAGCGCGGTTCGAGCATTACATGGAAGACCGCGGCTTTCCGGTGACCACGGTTCCGATCCGCAACGACATCCGGCTGAACTTCACGATCACGGACCGGCACGGCCTGACCATCAAGCTGAACGAACTGGGGCCGCGGCTCGATCGCGGCGAACTTTCGAGCATCGAAGGGACGGTGGAAGCGCAACTGGGCTCCGCGACCTGGCTGATGCTGTGCGGGAGCCTGCCGCAGGGCGTGCCGGCGGACTTCTATGCGCAACTGATTGTCCGGGCGCGGCGCAAGAACGTGAAGACGCTGCTGGATACGGACGGCGAACCGCTGGCGCAGGGCATTGAAGCCGAGCCCACGATCGTGACGCCGAACCAGCAGGAGGCCGAGCGGCTGCTGAATACGGTGCTGCTGACGCGCGCGCATTCACTGGCGGCGGTGAAGCGGATCGAATCGATGGGAGCGGAATCGGTGGTGCTGTCGCTTGGCAGCCGGGGCGCGATTGCGGCGACGAAGGGCGCGATGTACGAAGCGATTCCGCCGCGCGTGGATGCGATCTCGCCCATTGGGGCGGGGGATGCGCTGGCGGCGGCGCTGCTGTGGGCGATGGAGAAGGGTCACGACTTCAAGGAAGCGCTGCGGTGGGCGGTGGCCGCGGGCACGGCAAGCGCCAAGCTGCCGGGCGTGCAGTTCGCCTCGCTCGACCAGACGCGCGAAGTCCACGAAGAGGTGGAACTGCGCGGCGTGCAGATGTGAGTTCGGCGCCGCAGAGCGACCTGGCGCGCGAGAGGGCGGACGGCCTTCTCAAATCGGCCGGCGTGGTTTCGATCGCCGTGGCCGCCAGCCGCGTAACGGGACTGATTCGCGAGAGCGTGCTGGCGTGGCTGTTCGGCGCGGGCGCGACGTTCGACGCGTACGTGCTGGCGTACCGGATTCCGAATCTGGCGCGCGATTTGTTCGCTGAAGGCGCGCTCGCTTCCGCGTTCGTTCCCGAGTTCACGCGGTATCTGACGACGAAATCCCGCGAGGAAGCGCGCGAGCTTTCGAACGTAACGGGCACGCTGCTGATGCTGATTGTGAGCGCGGTGGTGATTGCGGGCATCGCGCTGAGCCCGGCGTTCGTGAACCTTTTCGCGCCGGGGTACAGGGCGATTCCCGGCAAAACGGAACTGGCGATTTCGCTGTGCCGCACGATGTTTCCGTTTCTGCTCTTCATCGCGCTTGCGGCGCAATCGCAGGGGATTCTGAATGCATGCCACAAGTTCGGCGTGCCGGCGGTTTCCTCCGCCGTGTTCAACCTGGGCTCGGTGTTCTTCGGTCTGGCGCTCGGCTACTGGTTCGGGCCGCGGCTGGGGATCAGCAAAGTGGAAGGGATGGCGATCGGGATCGTGTGCGGCGGCGCGGGGCAGCTTGCGTTCGAACTGCCGTCCGTGTGGCGCGCCGGATTCGCATGGCGGCCGCGATGGAATCCGGCGCACGCAGGGGTCCGGCGCATTCTGAAGCTGATGGGGCCGGCGCTGATCGGCAGCGCGTCGGTTCACATCAACCTGCTGGTGAACACGAATCTGGCCGCCGGGATTCGCGATGCGGCGGGGCACGTGATGAACGGGCCGGTGAGCTGGCTGGCGTACTCATTCCGCTTCATGCAATTGCCGATCGGACTGTTCGGCGTGGCCATGGGCCAGGCGATGCTGCCGCGCATTGCGCGCAGCGCGGCGGCGGACGACATGCCGGAGTTTCGCGAAACGCTTTCGCATTCCCTGCTGATGACGCTGATGCTGACGATTCCGTCGTCGGTGGGGCTGGCGGTGCTGGGCGACAGCATGATCGGCCTCGTGTTTCAGCGCGGGCGGTTCACCGATTACGACACGCACCAGACGGCGCTGGCGCTGGCGTGCTACGCCGCGGGACTGGCGGGCTTTTCGGCGCTGAAGCTGATTGTGCCGGCGTTTTATGCGCTGGGCGATTCACGGACGCCGATGTTCGTGAGCATGGCGAGCGTGGCGGTGAATCTGGGTTGCGCGATGATTTTCGTGCACGGTTTGGGGATGGGACACGCGGGGCTGGCGCTTTCGACGTCGGCTGTGAGCTGGTTCGGCGGGCTGGTGTTGCTGATGCTGATACGGGGACGCATCGGCGGAGTGCGCGGGGGCGAACTGCTGGCGGGCGTGACGAAGATTTCAATCGCTGCGGCTGTGATGGGGGTGGCGTGCCTTGCGCTGACGCATTTGACGCCGTTGGCGATCAGCGGCGTGAAGCTGCGGCGAACGGTGAATCTGCTGGCCGGAATCCCGCTGGGCGCGGGAGTCTGGTACGCGACGGCTTCGTGGCTGGGCGTTGCCGGGCTGGACCAGGCGCGCGAACTGCTGTTGCGGAAATTCAGATAAATCAGGCGGTTTGTTAAACTTCGAACAGCAGTCCTCATGCTCCCTGACATTCAGCGCGCCATCGGCCTGCAGCAGACCGACGAGCGCATAACGGCGCTTACGAAAGAGATCGGGGCGCTGCCCCGTCACATTGCGGAAATCGAAAGGAAGCTGGAAGGATCGAAGCGCAAGCTCGAGCAGGACCGCGCCGGTTTAACGGCGAATCAGCGCGAGCGCAAGCGCATCGAAGGCGAAATTCAAGCGCAGGAAAGTAAGATTTCCAAGCTGAAATCGCAGATGATGGAGGCGAAAACGAACGAGCAATATCGCGCCTTCCAGCATGAAATCGATTTCTGCCAGAGCGAGATCCGCAAATTCGAGGAGCGCATTCTCGAATTGATGGGCGAATCCGAGGCCCTCGAGCAGGCGGTGAAATCGGCGGAAAAGACCCTGGCCGAGGAAACGAAGAAGGTAGAGGCCGAGAAAGCCCAGGCGCGCGAGCGCACGGCGGTGGACCAGAAGGAAATCGACCGGCTGAACCAGGAACGAGCGCGCGTGGTGAGCGAAATGTCGCCGCGGGTGGTTTCCGAATACGAGCGCATCCGGAAGAATCGCAAGGGCGTGGCGGTGGCGGAAGCCGTAGACGGGCGCTGCGCCAAGTGCAACATGGTGATCCGGCTGCAGTATCTGCAGGACCTGAAGCGGGGCGACCGCATCATGAACTGCGAAAGCTGCGGGCGGATGCTGTATTACAACGCGCCCGAGAGTTTCGAAGACATGGCGGCGGCGCCGCACGAGACGGCCAGCAGATAAGCCACACGGCGGAGCCGGACGCCATCTTTCGCCGGGCCGGGATCGATAAACTGATCTGGAAATCTCCGGCTCGCCTTCGCTTGCGCCGGAAGGCAGATCGACCCGGGCGGCATCGTCAAGGAATACGCGGCCGACCGCGCGGCGGAAGTCTGCCAGAATGCCGGCGTGCATCGCGCAGTCATCGAACTCGGCGGCGATAGCCGTGTGATCGGGCCTCATCCGGACGGCAGCCCCTGGAATATCCGGATACGGCGCCCGCATCTCGCCGGCGCGACGTTTGCCCGCATTCCTTTGGCGGCCGGGGGACTGGCCACCAGCGGCGATTACGAACGCTGCTTTGAACTCGATGGCCGCGCCTATTGCCATCTTCTGAATCCGCGCACTGGATGGCCGGTTGGCGGACCCGCCTGGCTGGCGCGGCCAGGCGTGTGCTGCCTCTGGATCGATAGCGAGGGGAGATCGGCGGCAACTGCTGAGTTCGAAAGACTCTGAATTCAGCCGCCCGGCGAATTGAGCGCGTCGGTGCTGGAGCGGAGGCTGACCATCAGGCTTTTCATGCCGCTGACGAAATCCGATTTCGAGACCGATTCTGCCGCGGCGGCATGCTGGCGCTCGCCCCGGACATGATGGACGGCTGCATCCCATCCTATCTTCCCGTGATATTCAAGAAACACTACCTCTGAAGTACCCGGCAGCAAACAAACCCCACGCCACGACAGGCCTTACGGCGCAGTTGATCGCCTCGTTCGCGTTCTCCGAGGACTAACGTTGTACTGGCGAGTCCCTGCGCGCCATTCGCAGGCTACCGGCTGACAGGCGGTGAGCGGCTGACTGATGAATTCTCCTCCGCGAGTCGCCGTCTCGTTTTCGCGCTTCGCCAGCAGGCTAAAGATCTCATCAAGAGGTTCCTGCCTGACCCACAAGCTACTCAATCCTCACCGTCGCCACTAGCGCAATCATTGAGCCCAATGGCTCAGGAATTCTGCGCGAATTAGCGCAAACGCGCGAATCGCAGATATCATCTGCGCCAGGGCGCATGAAGCAAACCGCCCCAGTCTCGAATAATTACCTCTTCCATACCCGCGCGGATCGGCATCGGATGACTGGCCACAGGAGTGCAAATATTGTCCCCGTAAATCCAAATGGGAGAGAGCAGTAATGCTCAGACTGAACAACGTGATTTCGAAAGGAATCAGGTTAGCTGCACTATGCCTGTTTATCTTTTCCTGCCAGAGCTACGCGATTCCGCCGTTCGCGCGCAAGTATCAGACATCGTGCCAGACGTGCCATCTCGACTTCCCGAAGCTGAACGATTTTGGGAAGGCGTTCAAAGACGCCGGCTTTAAATTTCCGAGCGGCGACGAAGATTACATCAAGGTGCCGCCGGTGATGCTCGGGGCCGCCGCCAACAAAGAGACATTCCCGCATTCCATATGGCCCGGCGAAATAGATGGACTGCCGCCGGTCGGCCTCCGCTACAACCAGTTCTTCCAGTACACTGCCTCGAATCGGAACCGGTTCAACTCGCTCGCAGCCCCTGGAACCGTGCCCAGTTACATTCCCGCCACAGATTTCCAGGCAGGGCTCTTCAGCATATTCACCGCGGGAAATTTCGGCGGCGACATCGCGTGGTGGGTGGACGATGACATCAGCGTTGGCGGCGATAACGGTTCGGGCGGACTCGGCGACGCCTATCTAAAATTCGTGGATCTAAGCCGGCTGATCAAAATGCCAAAAGACTCCCTGGCGTTGCGCGCGGGCCAGTTTGAACTGGATCTGCCGTTCACTCAGGCGCGAAGCATCAATCTGAGTCCCTACGATATCTACCAGGAAGCGAACATTGGCGCGGCGCTGCCGGGGGCGCAGCAGCAGAACGTATCGAACCTGAGCACGTTCGCCAATGTGGCCCGTGGCTTCGAAGTCAGCGGAGGCCACTTGTACGGCGGTTATCACTACTCGGTGGCGGTGTTCGATCAGAACACCACCGGCGTGGCGCAGACCGCGAACGTATCCCCTTATGTACCTTCGGCCACCGCCAGCGCCAACGGCGGTATAGGGTTCAGCTCCGATTCGAACATGAAGAACATATACAGCCGTTTCTCTTACCGGTTCAATCTCGAGCGTGATCCGAAGAGCCGTCACGACATTCAGGCCGCGGGCGCGACCGGCCCGCATGACCATACTTACCTGAATCTGGGTACGTTCTATATGTACGGCGATTCGCTTCAAAGGCTTCCCGGTTCTACCGTGGCCAGCGTCGCCACCATTCTCAATAACAATGAGCCTTATTACCGGATAGGTGGCGACTTCAGCTTCAATTACCGGACATTCAACGTGTAT
>DAIDJK010000022.1 GCA_027450225.1 Bryobacterales bacterium
GGAGGCGATCGCGCCGAAGAACGCGATCCGCGACGATTTCGCGCGGTTCTTCGGGTCTTATGAAAGCTGGGTCGCGTTCAACCGGGTGAAGATCGACAAGGAAGGGACGGATCGGCCGCCGGACCGCCGGAGCAAGGGCAATGCGGGGCCGGAAATATGGCCGTCGAATCTGCTCGCGATCGATCGGCTGGAGCGCTCACAGCTGCAGTGTTACCTGTACTCGGCGCAGGAGTTCATGAACTTGTGCGAGGCGCTGAAACACCTTGCGAGCAGCCTCGACGCGGGCGAGTTCGATGCGGATTTCGCGCGGCTCGAGAAGGCTCTTGACGAGATCATCGGCCAGGATATTCCCGTGTTCTTCATGAAGCCGGCGCTGGCGGCGCTGTTCGGGGCGGCCCGGTCGAGCGCTTCCGAAGTAAGGCTGACGCAATCCGGGGCGGATATCAAGATCGAATTCGCGGCGAGCGCAACCGGCGCAGGATCGCATGTGATGGCGGCGTGACGCGGCGGCGAACGCGATTCCGCGTTCATGCGGAGCCTCAGAACTCGATCCTCAGGACGCCCACCAGGTTGCCGTTCGGCGTGTACCAGTTCGAGAAGCTGTAACTCAGAGCGGGCGTTCTGCCGAAAAGCGGCTGCTTCGCGGTCTGACGGTGTTGTTCACGTTGCCGGCGAGAAACGCGCTTTCGTTGGGAAACGCAGGGTTGAGAACTCTCAGGAAAAGAACTCATCGCGAAGCGCAACACATTGGCTCCGCTCGGAGTCGCTGAGTGTTTTCAATCGCGCGCGACCGGCGTTGAACACGGCGCGCGAGGACAGGCCGAGTTTCACGAGATTGTCACGATCCTGCCTGGGAAGCGTGAGATAGTGCTTGCGGCAATCGAAGCTGCGGCAGAGCAGCGGGCGGCGCTGGTAAATGGTACAGCCGGACGGCCCGAGGTAGACGCACTGCTCACGTCCGCCACTTTCACGTGTCGTCTCGAGGACGAAGGCGGTGTTGCCGGTGGCCGGGTCGAGGAGAACGCGGTGACGATACAGCGTGACATCGTCGCCCTGTTCGGGATGCAGCACGAGAGCCTGGCCGCTGCGGCAGCATTCGGTGCAACCGTTGCAGGGGACCTCGGTAGTCTGGCCGGATTCGGATCCGTGGGACGGCAAACCTGATTTTAGAACTGCGGAACGGCAGTGTTACAACTGACAGTTGGATTGCGTCCTCACGATCGATGTTGGAAGTTCCTCGGCCCGCGCGCTGCTGTATTCATCCGATGGGAAGGCGATCAACGGTTTCGAAGCGCGAGCGCAGTACCACGCGAAGACGACGGAAGACGGCGGCTGGGAAATCGGCGCGGCGGAATTGACGCGGCTGGTGGCCGAAACGCTGGATACGATCTGCGGCCAGATGCGAGCGGCGAAGGTTCGCCCGGCGGCGGTAGCGGTGGATACGTTCTGGCACAGCATTCTGGGGGTATCGGCGGCTGGTGAAGCGGTAACGCCGGTGCTGCATCCGTTCGATTCGAGAAGCGCGGGGGCAGCGAAAGAACTGGCGCGCCGCATCGACAACGCCGCTCAGCACAAGCGAACCGGATGCATGCTGCATCCGAGCTACCCGCCGGCAAAGATTCTGTGGTTGAAAGAGACGCAGCCGGACGCCTTCGCAACTGTGAAGCGCTGGATGAGCTTTGGGGAATATATGTTCCTGGAGTTTTTCGGCGCGGCGGCCTGTTCCACATCGATGATCTCTGCGTCGGGGTTGTGGAATCAGCAGGCGAACCAATATGACCGGGAGATGATTGAAGCGCTGCCGGTGACCGGGGATGAGTTCCCGCGCGCCGAAGAGATGGACCAGCCGCAAACGAAGCTGGCAGGCGAGTTCGCGGCTCGATGGCCGGAACTGGCCGGCATACCGTGGTTCCCCGCGCTGGGCGACGGAGCGTGCGACAACGTGGGCAGCGGCTGCGCGACGCGCGAGCGCTTCGCGTTGATGGTGGGAACGAGCGGCGCGATGCGGGCGTGCGCGGAGACGGATGCGATCGAGATTCCGGCGGGCCTGTTCTGCTATCGCGTGGACCGGCGGCGCGTGGTGCTGGGCGGCGCGCTATCGAACGGCGGCGAAGTCTTCGCGTGGATGCGCCGCACTTTGCAATTGCCGGATACGAACGAGATTGAAAAACAACTGAACGGCCTGCCGCCGGGACAGCATGGGCTGACGATTCTGCCGCTGTTTGCCGGAGAACGATCGCCCGGCTGGCGCGCGGACGCAAAAGCCGTGATGGCGGGGCTGGGCGCGGGAACGACGCCGATAGAGATATTGCATGCGGCGCTCGAAGCGGTGCCGGTGACGTTCCGGGACGTATATGATTTGATGCGGCAGTCGCTGGGCGCGCCGACCGAAGTGATCGCGTCCGGCGGCGCGCTGCTGCATTCTGCAGCGTGGACCCGCATGATGGCGGACACGCTTTCGCATACGGTGATCCAGTGTCTGGAGCCGGAAGCGACGTCGCGCGGAGCGGCGCTGATGGCGCTGGAGCGGATCGGGGCGATCACATCCATCAGCGCGCCTGAAGCAAAGCTGGGGGCGGCGATCGAACCGGACCGGGAGAAGACGGAACTTTATCTTGCCGCGGTAGAGAGACAGCGGCGGTTGTACCAGAAAATTTTCGAGGAACAATCGAGTGACTGAAGACGTGCGCGCGCGGGCGCAGAAAATCCGCCTGCTGCTGATGGATGTGGACGGCGTGTTGACCGACGGGCGGCTTTACTTTGTGCCCGATGCGACCGGGAACATGGTGGAGTTCAAGGGCTTCGATTCCCAGGACGGCATCGGCCTGCAATGGTGCCAGTGGAAGGGAATCCGCACGGGGGTGATCAGCGGGCGTAATTCGCCGGCCACGGTGGAGCGGGCCAGGCAGGCGAAGATGAACTACGTTTACCAGGGGCACACGGAGAAGATTCCGATCATCGAGGAGATCCTGAAGGACGCTCAGGCGTCCTCCGAGGAGGTGGCGTACATCGGAGATGACCTGACGGACGTGGTGGTCTTTCATCGGGTGGGATTCGCGGTCGCCACGGCCAATGCGCGGAGTGAAGTGAAAGAAGAAGCGCACTACGTGACGGAAGCGGTGGGAGGGAGCGGCGCGGTGCGTGAAACGATCGAGGTCATCATGCAGGCGCGGGGCTTCTGGGAAGAAATTCTGGCGCATTATGAGGTGGGCGGGAGGAAGAGGCAGTAGCATAAAACGCTCTGAACGGCGCTTCCTGCGAGCGGCGTTGCTGTTGACGCTGCCGTCGATCTGTAACTGCGCTTTCGCGCAGGCGGCAGATCAGGAAGCCGCCGCCATCGTCGAGGTCGGCGGAGCGGGCAGCTGGAACCTGAAGGGCGGATCGAGCCTGGGCGCTGACCTGGCCGTCGAGTTCACGCCCATTCAGAACTGGCTCGAAATGGAGATTGGGACCACACCGCTTTTTTCGGCGCACACGGTCGAATGGGATACGGACGTGCTGCTGAAGAAGCCGTGGACGCTGTCGAAGAAAGCAGAGCTGATGATCGGCGCGGGACCGGAATGGGTCCACACACGACGATTTGGCATGGGGACGAATGCGTTCGCCGGCGAAATCGCACTGGATTTCATGTACTGGCCAGGCGGGCAGCGCCGGTTCGGCTGGTTTGTTGAACCTGCATATGAGTACGTCTTCGGACGTGACCATGAGAAAGCGATCGGCGCGAGCTGGGGACTGCTCATCGCGATTCCGTGACAGCGGGACGCCCTCGCGCGATAATCTGTTCCTTCTATGCCCGCAAAATTAAGGTTCGGCGTTCTGGGAGTCGCGAAGATTGCGACGGCAAAAGTGATTCCCGCCATGCAGCAATGCGAGCTTTGCGAAGTGAGCGCGATCGCTTCGCGCAATGCGGAGCGGGCGGAGACTGCGGCGAAGGAACTCGGCATCGGCAAACATTACGGATCGTACGAGACATTGCTCGACGACCCCGATATCGATGCGATCTACAATCCGCTGCCGAATGATCTGCACGTGCCGTGGTCGATTCGCGCGGCCGAAGCGGGAAAGCACGTGCTGTGCGAGAAGCCGATTGCGTTAAGCGCGGCGGAGACGAAGAAACTCATCGAGGCGCGCGACCGGGCGGGCGTCACCATGGGCGAGGCGTTTATGGTGCACGTGCATCCGCAGTGGCTGCGGACGCGGGAACTGATCAAATCTGGCGCGATCGGCGAGCTCCGGGCCGTGAACGGGTTCTTCAGTTACGACAACCGCGATCCGAAGAACATCCGCAATCTGAAGGAAGCGGGCGGCGGCGGGCTCATGGACATCGGCTGCTATCCGATCCACACGTCACGGTGGATGTTCGGAGACGAGCCGTGGCGGGTTTCCGCGCTGGTGGAATTCGATCCCGAGTTCGGGACGGACCGGCTCTCCTCCGCGATCCTCGATTTTCCGAAGGGACAGGCGGTGTTTACGTGCAGCACGCAACTGAATCCTTATCAACGAATGCATTTCCACGGAACGCGCGGGCGCATCGAGATCGAGATTCCGTTCAATGCGCCCCCGGACAAGCCGTCGCGCATCTTCGTTCAGACGGGCGGCGACACGCGAACAGAGACTTTTCCGATTTGCGATCAATACACTTTGCAGGGCGACGCGTTTGCGCGAGCGATACGCGGCGAGGGGCCGGTCCCGGTTTCCATCGAAGATTCGCTGGCGAACATGGCCGTGATTGAAGCATTGTTCCGGTCTGCACAGACGGAAACGTGGACAGCGCCTGCAATCTGAATCCTTCGCTTACACTGAGAGAAAGTCAGTCCGCGCTGTTTCGTACATTTTTATAGCGAATGCCTTTCAATATCATTCCGGTCAGAGAATTCGTCGTCCGTCCCGCTCTGCCTCCTCAACTCTCGCGCATGACGGAACTTGCGTGGAACATTCTCTGGTCCTGGGAGCCATCGATCCGAACGCTCTTCCGGCGGCTCGATCCGGTGCTCTGGAAAGAGAGCGGCTATAACCCGGTAGTGATGCTGGGGCGCGTATCGCAGAACGCGCTCGAACGCGCCGCGCTCGATCCGCGTTATATCGCGCAGTACCAGTTGGCGTGCCAGCGCTTTGACGCCCAGATGCGGAGCATGCGCACGGAGGGTCAGTCGGACAAACTGATCGCTTACTTTTCGGCCGAATACGGACTGACGGAGTGCCTGCCGGTGTATTCCGGCGGCCTTGGCGTGCTGTCCGGCGATCATATGAAGTCGTCGAGCGATCTCGATATTCCGCTGGTCGGCGTGGGGCTGCTCTATCAACTCGGCTATTTCCGGCAGTATCTGAATGCGGACGGCTGGCAGCAGGAACGGTACCTCGAAAACGATTTCTATTCGCTGCCGGTACAGCCGGCCAACGACGAAAACGGCAAGCAGCGCACCGTAACGGTGCAGTTGCCGACCGGTCCGGTGGTGATTCGCATCTGGCGCATTGATGTGGGCCGGGTGCGGATGCTGTTTCTCGACACGAACACGCCGGAGAATCCGCGGCCCGAAGATCGCGGGATCACCAGCCAGTTGTACGGTGGCGACAACGACACGCGCATCCGGCAGGAGATCGTGCTCGGGATCGGAGGCATGCGCGCGCTCGAAGCGGTTGGGCTGACGCCGACCGTGTTCCACATGAACGAAGGCCACTCGGCGTTTCTCGCGCTGGAGCGCATCCGGCTGTTCATCGAGCGGCAGGGACTTACGTTCGAGGAAGCGGTGGAGGCGACGCGCGTGAACAACGTGTTCACGACCCACACGCCAGTTCCAGCAGGCATCGATCTGTTCGATCCGGGCCTCGTTTATCACTATTTCAGCCAGTTTTGCCGGGACGCGAAGATCGACTTCGACAGTTTCATGGCGCTCGGACGCCGCAACGCGTCAGACAAAGGCGAACCGCTCTCGATGGCCATCCTGGCGCTGAACGCTTCGGCTTACCGGAACGCCGTCAGCCGGCTGCATCGCGAAGTATCGCAGGAGATGTGGCATTCGCTCTGGCCAACGCTGCCCGTGTGGGAGACGCCAATCACGTCGATCACGAACGGCGTGCACATGCCGAGCTGGCTGAACGGCGATCTGGCCGATCTTTACGATCAATATCTCGAACCCGACTGGCGCAGCCGCTGGGACGATCTCGAGATGTGGAAACAGATCCGCGATATTCCGAACGAGGAACTGCTCGAGATGCACCGGAGGCGGAAACGCCGGCTGATCGCCTTCATTCGCGACCGGCAGACGGCCTCGGCATTCCGGCGCAAGGCAGCCGCCACGGAGCTGCGTTATTCGGCGGAGGTACTCGATCCGCACGCATTGACAATCGGTTTCGCCCGGCGCTTCGCTACCTACAAACGCGCCACGCTGCTGTTCCGCGATGTGGACCGGCTCAAGAAGATCCTGTGCGATCGCGAGCGGCCGGTGCAGATTATCATCGCCGGGAAAGCGCATCCCAAAGATCAGCCGGGCAAGGCTTTCATTCGCGAAATCGTTCAGCTTTCGCGCGATCCGGATTTGTGGAAACACATCGTGTTCGTGGAAGACTACGACATGAAGGTCGCGCGCGAACTTGTGCAGGGCGTGGATCTCTGGCTCAACAATCCGCGGCGCGGCGAAGAAGCGTGCGGCACCAGCGGCATGAAAGCCTCGATGAACGGCGTGCTGAATCTTTCGATTCTCGACGGCTGGTTTGACGAAGCCTACGAAATGTCGGGCGGCTGGGCGATCGGGGATCGCGAGCCCTATTCGGAAGATCAGGATGCGATTCACGCGAGCAATATCTATTACCTGCTTGAACGCGAGATCGTGCCGCTGTTCTATGCGCAGTCCGAGGGCGGTCTGTCGAGCGACTGGGCGAAACGAATGAAGGAGTCGATGATGAACCTGACGCCGCGGTTCGACGCCCGGCGAATGGTGCATGAGTACGATCAGGAACTCTACAGTCCGGCTCACGACAACTGGACGGAGATGCGCGGGGGCGGGTTCGCAGAGGCGCGGCAGCGGGCCGAGTGGAACCGCCGTGTGCGGGAAATCTGGCCGCAGGTGAACTTCATTGAGATGGGGCCGGCGCCCGCGGGTCCTGTCATGAGCGGGAAACCGGTCTCGGTCCGCGCGAATATACGGCTGGCGGGTCTGGGGCCACAGGATATTCGCGTGGAGTGCGTCATCGGCCGGATTGGAACCAGTGGCGGCCTGGAAGAAACGGAAGTGGTGGTGCTGCCGAACAAGGCAGTGATGGATTCCGATATCGCAGTTTATGAACGGGAGATCGTTCCGGCGCAGACGGGACGGCTCGGGTACGCGGTTCGGGTGAGTCCGAATCACTACGATGATCCACTGACCAGACCGGTGACGAGTCTGCTGAAGTGGAGCCCGGCTTAGGTAAATCGCGGCGTTTTATTCAGAGTTCGCGCCGCAGTAAACTGCGTCGTCGTTTTTCACGCCGCAGTAAACTGCGTCGTCGTTTTCATGCCGCAGTAAACTGCGTCGTCGTTTGCACGCCGCAGTAAACTGCGGCTATGCATCTCAGCAATCGTTCCAGGTATGTGCGGCGCGTTCGAGCGGGCTTTGTCGCGGTGGGATTGAATACCGCCGGAGCCGTAGCGTTCGGCGCATTCTCCATAGGCGCGCTTTCGGTGGGCGCGCTGGCAGTTTGGTCACTCGCCATCGGCCGGCTCGGGATCGGCAAAGCGCGGATGAAATCGGTCGAAATCGAGGAACTGACCGTGCGCAGGCTTCGCGTCGAGGAACTCACGGTTCTGAAATCCGTCTGAGCGCCTCTGCCGATCGATTCTACGGCTGCCTGACGTAAATTTCGACCAGCCGGCCGACGCCTCCCCCGCCGCTTGGCACATTGTTCGACAGCACAACAACCTGCACGGGATTGTTCGGGAGCGTGAGCAGATTCGCCGGGATTTTCACGTTAATCTGCCATACGCCCACGAGGGTAGGCGCGAGTCCTGAGTAGGTAATGGCGGAGGGGTCCACAAAACCCGCGCCGATAATCACCTGAGGCAATTGCGGAGTGCTCAACGGAGCATTGGCGATGTTGCCATCCGCGGGAGCGCCGGGGATGACGCCCTGTCCGGTTCCAAACAGCTGAATGATGCTTCCCGCAATGGCGGGGTTCGACTGGCTGTTCACCGTGTTGTCCTGATTGAGCGCGGCAGCCGCGCCGATGCCATTCGAAGCGATGGTGAACAGTCCCGGCGAGACGGAACTCATGCTGGCGGGCCACGCGCCCACAATCTGTCCCGTGGCGACGTTCACCACCTGAATATCGGCCCCTCCGGTCTGCGGCGCGTTCATTGGCACCTGAAAATTGATCTGCGACGGGCCGGCATAGAAGAGCGGCGCCGGTGAACCATTGAACAGCACTTCGAGCCCGTTCAACTGAGTCGGCAGCGGCAGCGACGAAGCCTGCTGCCCCGAGCCGCCAAAACCGTTCCCGAGCGAGAAGAGCGCGGCGATCATGCCCGGAGCGAGCGGATAGTTCGGCAGATAATTGGCGGCATTCACAGCGGCGGCGCCCGGATAGAAGATGGCCACGCGGTTGGCGGAATCGGCCACATAGAGATCTCCGAATGCGTCCACCGCCGATGCCACCGGGCCGGGATCAGAAAGCGAGGAACCGCATTTGTTGCATTGCGAGCCGACCACGTCCTGATACGAGGGGAAACGGATTTCCGCGCCGGCGCCGGGATCCGAAACCCAGACGTTCTGGTTGCTCCTGTCAACCGCCACGCCGCGCGGCGAGTGGAGACCCGCGCGCGAATCGAGTGAGTAAGCCGCGTAGGCGCCATTCGACGCGAGCGGGATGCGGTCGAAAGCCAGCACACGGCCGTTGCCCGTATCCGCGACAAACAGGCGATCGTCGATGTCGGTCGCGATGTGACGCGGCGCATTGAACTGATTCAGGCCGGAGCCTGAGCCGGTAGAGATGAAATCGGCTTGTCCGATAACGAGGCTTGCAGCCATGCCGCTGGTGAGCTGGTCCGGCGCGCCCTTGAACCACAGCACGCGATTCTGCACGGCGTCGGAAACGGCAAGCCCGGCTGTGATGGTGAAAGCAAGACCGTAAGGCGCTGCCATGGTGCGCGCCGTAATGTCCGAAACGGACGTCGTGAAATCAAGCTGACCCAGAACAAGATCGGCCTGTTCCATCACGCCCGGCGTGTAATTCGAAAAAGGCGCCGGGAAGCGGAGCACGCGGCCGTTGCCGGTATCGGCCACATACAGGTTGCCTGACGAATCGACCGCAAGTCCCGTCGGGAGCGCCAGGCTCGACGCCGTCCGGACGGTCGAGCTGTTCGAAGGATAGTTCACTTCCGATGTCTGGAAGCCCGGCTGTCCGATCACGATATCTGCCTTCGCTCCCGTCATTACGACCCGAGCGTCTTTGAAGCCCAGTATCCGGTTGTTGTAAGTGTCCGCGATGTACAGATGAGGCGGATTGGATGACGCGTCGATGGCGATGCCGGCGTCACCTCCCGCTGTGAAGTCGAATTCGCGGCCTTCGATCAGATTCGCGGTGTTAAACGTGAGACCGTCCTGGCCGAGCACCGCGGTCGCGGGGCCGAACGATGACCCATTCCGCGGAAATGCCAGCACCCTGTGGTTGAAGGAATCCGCGATGATCAGCGTCGAATTCCAGTACGCCGCCGCGGCGGGAAGCGACAGAGTCGATCCACTCGACGCCGGCTGCCCCTGATTCGATTTGCCGCTTGCGAAATCAGGCTGGCCTGCCACGGACGTGGCGGCCTGATAAAGCGTATTCGATGTCCACTGTTCGACCGGCGGGAAGATCAGGATCCGGCTGTTCGCCGTGTCGGCGAGACCGATTCCGTCACCAGCGGGGAAGACCGCGCCGGGCGCCGCCCCGAACTGAAACTGGTTCACAGGCGGTGGCTGCGGCGTGTCGAGATCCACGCCGAGAATGCGGGCCGCGGATTGGCCAGTAGTGAACGGAGGGTAATAAACGAGCACACGGCCCTGGCGCTTCGCGACCGACTCGACGATGAATAGCCGGCCTTTGGTGTCGAACGCAATGCCGGACGGGCTCTGAAACGCGGTGGTGGAAGTGAGGGGATTGATATTGGTGGCAGGCGAGTACGAGTTCGACGTGAAATTTGGCTGGCCGATGACCAGATCGGCAGAGGGACCATTTGCCGCCCCGCCCCCAAGTACGCTCGCGTTGAATCGGAGGACGCGATTATTACCAGCGTCCGATATCCAGAGATTGCCCGAGGAATCGAACGCGGCGTAGGCGCCGAAGGGGCCGTTCGCGCCATTCAGACTCAGCGTGGATGCCGATATGCCGCCCTGGTTGGCTCCGGCGGTCGTGAAATCGTGCTGCCCAATCACCAGATCGGGCGCCGGCAGGCCCGTCTGGCTGAACGGCCGGGGGAAGCGGAGGACGCGGTTGTTGCCTGAGTCCACCACGTAGAGATTGCCGGACCCGTCGACGGTAATGCCTGTCGGCGCGTACAGGCCTGTGTTGCCTGTGTTGTGTCCGGGACCGCCGAACAGGGTGGTTACGAAATCCGGCTGGCCGATGACGAGATCCGCCTTTTGACCGTTCGCGTAACCGACCGCGCTCCGGAAGCCGAGAATGCGATTGTTGCCCGTGTCGGCGACATAGAGCGCCGGCGTAGAGGCAGACGTATCCAGAGCAAGGCCCTGCGGGTTGAAGAACTCGCGCCCTTCCACCAGATTGGGGCTGATGCCGGTGATTCTGGTCGAGTCCTGGCCGAGCGCGCGCGATGGCGACGGGCTCAGAGTGATCTGCGCCGGAGAAACGACAGTGAAGGAAACGACGAGTGCGGTAAGCGCAAGGGGAGATCGCATCCGGAAGAAGCCATTTGGCCGCCACCGTGGGCGTCCTCTGGCAAAAATAACACGCTCGCCAGGCGTCACGCCGCGCGCCCGCGTTCCCTTGCGCACAAGTGCCGTCTGGCGCCGGTTCGTAGAATGAGAGTTGCGAGTCTCGGCAGTCAGTTACCTGAATACCTGGCCGCTCGTGTGGGGCTTCCAGTCGGGACCCGGACGCGGCTTGTACGAGTTCCGCTACGATCTGCCTGCCGCGTGCGCGGCGGCGGTCGCAAGCGGAGCCGCGGATATCGGCCTTGTTCCGAGCGCCGAACTCGATCGGCTGGGTCTCGATTTCTTCCCCGATGTGGGGATCGCATGTGAAGGCCCCGTCCGCAGTATTCTTCTGATCTCCAGACGGCCGTTCGAGCAAATCGAGACGCTGGCCGTGGACGAGGGGTCGAGAACTTCTGTCGCCCTGGCCAGAATCATACTCGGCGAGAGGTTCGGGGCGTTCCCGCGGACAGTGGCGCGCGAGCCGAAGCTGGATCCGATGCTGGCCGAGGCCGATGCGGCGCTGATAATCGGCGACCCCGCGTTGCGGCTCGAGCCGGCCGATCTGCCATTCTTTGTTCTGGATCTGGGTGAAGAGTGGGTCCGATGGACCGGCCTGCCGATGGTGTTCGCCGTTTGGGCGGGCCGGCCGGAAGCGATAAAGTCAGCCAGTCGCGGCGCGTTCGTCGATTCATTTGAGTGGGGATGGCGGCACATGGACGATATCGTCTGCAACGCCACCGCGGAACGCGGGTTCCCCGCGAATGTCGCTCGTGAGTATCTGACCAGTCACATCCGCTACCGGCTCACCGCGCGTCATCTTGAGGGCCTGCGGACCTTTCGCGGACTGGCCTCGAAACTCGGCTCCGGGGCCCCTTCAGCGGCGATGACGCCCGGAATTGAGCCGCGAGTTCGCGTGTTGTAATATTGATCTAAACCCGCCTGCGTTGCTCCTCAGTAGCTCAACGGTAGAGCATTCGGCTGTTAACCGAAGGGTTGTAGGTTCGAATCCTACCTGAGGAGCCAAATTAAACGGTTGAAAATCCGGAACTTGTTCGTTTTGGATTTCCCGGCCTCGAAAACGACTGTAACCACTTTTCTGTCAGGTGCTGACTGCTGCGCGCCCGCCTGCCTTGACGCCGAAGCGCGATAAGCTGGGTACCTTCCGGATTTGCGGGCGATGTCTGTTGAGCTCGTGGTTAAACAGATGCCTGACCGCTTCAGCTTGCACGGGCCGATCCTGGTCAACACGATCGGATTTTGCGGATGCAGCGGAACGGGCATGCGTGCATGATTCAGGTTCCCGTGCCAGAAACGGCGTGGAGGTTCAAGTCCTCTCATCCGCACCAAAATCAGACTCAATGGCCATCCTCCGGTTCGGCCGAATCGTCGATTTTGTCAATATCGTCCCAATACGGAAAGATATTGACAGAACAAGGCTTGGAGTGAGCTATCGCTCTTTTGCCGGGTGAATACCTTGTCCGTGTCGCTCACGAGCGGATCATCGTCAGCAGCATCTTGAATCTCCTGAGGGCTTTCAGCGCATGGGGTTGGTTTGCCGGCATGAGAACTGCTTCACCCGCCGTAACCCGCAATGGCTTCCCAGAGACCGTAATTTCAGCTTCGCCCTCGAGCAGATGTGCTACGGCGTCGAACGCGGCCGTATGTTCGCTTAATCCTTGCCCATCGTCAAAAGCGAACAACGTGACAGTTCCCGTTGCGCGCTTGACTATCGTCCGGCTGACAACGGAGCCTTCCTGATAATTCACAAGATCGGTGAGGCGGACGCCTTCCGCGACGGGCATTTCACCCCTATTCTGTCCTTGCTGCGAACTCATGTTTAGCCACCTCCAACGGCGCCATTATCTCTTCTTGCCGACCAGATCCGGACGCACATCCGGCCTAAACGGAGTGCAGTTTCACCTCCCCATTGACGGCGCGAGCTTCCTTTTCGAGGCGCGACCAGATTTGTTGAAGATCCCGGGCCAGTTCCCGATCCACGAAGCCGGAAAGGAAAAGAGGGGGGCACTCAGTCTCTGCCCGAACCGGGCATCCATCATGGAGCATCTGCTGTGAGAGTGCGATTTTCTTAAGGGATACCTCGTACCGCCCTCCACAGTTTCTGCACGGGATCTCAATTCCGACCATTTCGAGAATGTCCACAGGCGTCCCTCCGCATCTGGAATTTCCATTGTGTCACCGCGGATTCCGGGAACTGCAAATAGAAGAGCAGAAGGGAGCGGCTGAGTTTACACTTGACGCCACTCGGGCCGTCTTCATCGAGTTCGCACGCGGGCGCGCAGTTCTCCAGCCGTCATTTCCGTCCCCGGTTTGGCGTGCACTACACGTACGTAGCCCAGTGCCAACCACGTCTCCGAGCGCCGGAGAGTAGGCTGCGGAGGTAATCTCGGCGGCGGGCACACCGCCGATCTGCAGCTTTGTCCTGGGTTCCGGTGGCGCCTAGCCATCGATTTCAAGCGGCTTCAAAACGTGTTGAATCAGGCCGCGCGATCGGAGCCGTTCAACGATCTCCTGGCCGAGGTAGCACCCTTTATGGAAATGAGCGCGTCGACCTGATTCGCTTCCTCAGCAAGGTAGCGCTCGCTGATATCTTCTCCATACCGTGGTTTGCCGTGTTCTAGGAGCACTACACGAAATGCCTCTTCATCTGCTGGCAGCGCACCGGCCGCGGCGAGTGTTCTCAGGATTTCGTCCTTCTCCGCCACCGGCACGATGAGGAAAAAACCCACGCTCCCGGCGACGTTCAATCGAGCCACCAAAGCCGATCCCCACTCGACGTTTGCACCGTAGCTGGTCTCAAGTGCGGGAGTTCCGGCCGCAGTCAGGACATCGGGCGACCTTGGTCCTTCAACAACGATGGTCGCGAGCGTTGGTGTGATGTCTTCCAGCGTGACATCGTCCGCGATGATGAACTTGTCGAGATGCTCCAGCAGTTTTTGCAGCGTTTCCGGTTCCGTATCGAGCAAGAAAGAATCGTGCCGGCACAACACGTTGACATCCGCCAGAACTCGTCCCTCCGCACTCAGGAAGAACGCATAGCACCCAGTTCCGGGAGTGAGTTGCAGGATATGATTCGTGGTCATCGCGTGCAGGAAGCGCGCGCGGTCTGGACCGGCTACCCGAATTTTGCCGCGGCTGGAGACGTCCAGCCACGCCGCGCCGCCACGAAGTTCGTAGTCGCCTCGCATGGTTCGAGTATATGGTTCACCGTGGAAAGGTGCGTTCGCCGATGACAACAAAGCATCTGCTGTCGGAGAAGGACGACAGAGCCAGGGAACGGCATCGGCGCACATAATTGGTAGCCGGTGTCGACTGATTCGGGCTGCGCCTGGCGTATCCTGACTGACGCATCGCTGGCCGCGGGTAGAAACTGTTATACGTATGGGCCGTTCGTGCCAACGTGCACCCCACGTTGCCTCGCCAGCCATGTCAGCCTGGAGGTTGCATGATTTCATTTGATTCGGCCCACAAGGCCGTTCATTATCCACCGGATCGCCGCTTCGGTATCTGGATTCGACCATCCATCCTGGTATGGGTGGCGGTCGCGATTGTGACTGCAATCGCTGCGGCCTGGATCGAGGCCGCCATCGCCGGAGTGCCTCAAGTCCCACCCGTTCCACAGATTGATCCGAACAATCGCGTCTCCCCACACGGCTTTCCGGTCTGGGTGCGTTACTGTCACTTTTTCAATTTCTTTTTTGTGATGCTGCTGATTCGCAGCGGTCTGTCCATCCTGATGGATCACCCTCGCTTGTATTTCAACGATGGCTGTACGCCCGGGAGCGAATGGATCCGGTTTACACCGCTGAAAGTCCCGCGCGATCGCATCTGGACCGCGAAAGATGATGCTCGCTATATTTCACCTCTGGCCGGGACACCTGGCTACCGGCACACAATCGGTGTTGCGCGCATCTGGCATTTCATCAACGTTCACGGTTTCATCATCACGGGTCTCATCTTTATCTCCATGCTCTTTGCCACCGAACAGTGGCTGCGCATCGTGCCCGATTCTCCACTCGTTCTGCTCCAGGCATGGAACACGTGGGTTCATTACGCGACTTTTCATCTCCCACAGGAGCCCAACGGGTTCTACGGCTACAACGCGCTTCAGCAGATTGCCTACTTCACTGTCGTTCTGGTCTTCGGTCCTTTGGCCGTGCTGACAGGCATCGCCATGTCACCGGCCGTTGTGAACCGTTTTCCCTGGTATGCGCGCATTTTTGGTGGCCGACAATCCGCCCGGTCCATCCACTTCCTCACCATGCTCAGCTTTCTTGCATTCCTCGTCGTGCACGTCACCCTGATCGTGATTACTGGATTCGCACGGAACATGAACCATATCGTGATGGGTACCGACGATCAGGAGCCACTCGGAATGTATCTGGGCTTCGCAGGGATAGGTGTGGTCATTCTTTCATGGGTCGTGGCGCACTACATCTCCTGGCGCCAT
>DAIDJK010000023.1 GCA_027450225.1 Bryobacterales bacterium
TCGACTTCTTTACTCCCATCGTTGACGATCCCTTCACCTTCGGCGCCATCGCCGCCGCGAACTCTCTCAGCGATATCTATGCCATGGGCGGCGCGCCCATCTCCGCGCTCTCCATCGTTGCCTACCCCGGTACGGGCGAGGCCGAAATCCTCGAAGCCATCCTCCGCGGAGGTTACGAGAAGATGCGTGAAGCCGCCTGCGCGATCATCGGCGGCCACAGCGTCAGCGATCCGGAAATCAAATTCGGCTACGCCGTCACCGGCACGATAAACCCGGCGCACATCAAGACCAACGCGGGCGCACGCGCCGGAGACGCCCTGGTGTTCACAAAATCCATCGGCACAGGCGTCATCGGGACTGCGCTCAAACGCGGCATCGCGGATGAACGCAGCGTGAACGCCGCCACCGAATCCATGCTCCAGCTCAACGCCGAAGCCTGCCGCGCCATGCTCCGTTTCGACGTACGTGCCTGCACGGATATCACCGGCTTCGGCCTCATCGGCCACGCCCGCGAAATGGCGGACGCGAGCGGCGTCACGCTGGAAATTCAAACGGCCTCCATTCCACTGCTCCCCGGAGCGCTCGACGCCGCGCGCGCCGGAGCCATCCCCGGAGGCCTCAAAAACAATCGTGATTTCGCCTCCCGCGCCGTCCGGACGAAAGCGGAAATCGAGCCCGCGCTCGAAGATCTCCTCTACGACCCCCAAACCTCGGGCGGCCTGCTGATTTCACTTCCCGAAGCGGACGCCGCAGCGCTCGAACGCGAATTTCCGCGCGCCCGCCGCATCGGGCGCGTGCTCCCGCGCGACAATGGATCGATATTTCTCGCATGACACACGATCCCGTGATCATCGCGCTCGATTTCAACTCCGCCGCCGAAGCCGACGCGCTGGTCTCCGGGCTGGGTGAAGCCGCCAGTTTTTACAAGGTCGGCATGGAGCTCTTCGCAGCCGCCGGCATGGATTATGTCAGGCGCCTTGTCGAGCGCGGCAAGAAGGTCTTCCTCGACATGAAGTATTACGACATTGGCGAGACCGTGCGCCGCGCCGTCGCTGTCGCCGCGCAATCGGGCGCAACTTTTCTCACCGTCCACGCCGTCGGTCAGGTGATGCGGGCCGCCGTCGAAGGCCGCGGCGATTCGCCCATGAAACTGCTCGCCGTTACCGTGCTCACCAGCTTCGATCAAACCGATGTCGATGGCATGGGCCATCCGCAGCGTCTTTCCGATCTCGTCGCCATGCGGGTTCGCCAGACCATGGAAGCCGGTCTCGATGGCGTGATCGCCTCGCCGCTCGAAGCCGCCAACGTTCGGGCCGTCGCCGGTCCGAAGGCAATCCTGGTCACCCCCGGCGTACGTTCCGCCGGAGCATCGCGCGGCGACCAGAAACGCGTCGCCACGCCGCTCGAAGCGGTTCTGGCAGGCGCGGATTACATCGTCGTCGGCCGCCAGGTTACGCGCGCGGAAAAGCCCGGCGCCGCCCTCGAATCCATTCACGAAGAGCTGAGTGGAGCACGTTAGCCAGTTCCTCGCCCATTACGGCTATTTCGCGATCTTCGTTCTCCTGATGGCCGGCATTGTCGGGCCGCTCATCCCGGACGATACGATCCTTATTCTTTCGGGCATCGCCGCGCATGAGGGCCGCCTCGAGCTTGGGACCACCATCGCCGTGGCCTATGCCGGCAGTCTTGTCGGCATCACCGTGAGTTACACCATCGGCCGCACCGGCGCCATCTTCGCTCTGCGCCGCATCCGCTTTCTCGATCACTGGATCGGCAATCACCTTCCCCGCGTGGAACGCTGGTTCGACAGGCACGGCAAGTGGACGCTCTTTTTCGGCTACTTCGTCGCCGGCATCCGGCATTTCACCGCCGTCGCAGCGGGCATCAGCAAGTTGCGCCTGCGCACCTTTGCGCTCTACGCCTATCCCGGCGGGCTGATCTGGGTGATCTCGTTTGTCGCGATTGGCTACTATCTCGGGGCGGGCTGGGAAGCCTATGCGCACCGGATGCACAGCGGAGCAGCCATCGCCGCGGTCGCCGTGGTGGCGGTCGCGGCGCTCATCTGGTACGCGAAACGCCGCCGCCCGATCGAGTAACCCTCAGTCCGGCTTTTTTTTCGAATTCAGCGCATCGATCTGCACCAGGTTGTCGCGCGGCTCCGCGTCTTCGCCGAAATCCTCTTCGTAATCCGGCGCAAGGATGGCGTAGATCATGTCCAGTTTGTCCTGCAATGCGCTGTTCTGCTCTTCGAGGTGGCGAATACGATCGAGCAGCTCTTTCTCCGACGGCATTGGTTCTATTGTGCTATCCGTCCTCCGCTCGCCGGCGTGGCAGCGCCGTAAGAAGCGTCACTTCGGCAAGCGCCACTCGACTTCCGCCGAAATGAAACTTCATTCACACTTGGTTCATGCAGGCCAGCGCGCATCGTTTCGACCACGCTTCCGTCATCACAGCCGTTAGTTCCGTTGAAGAAGCTCGTGCGCTGCCCCGTGGTTCCGTCGTAGGCGATTGCCGCGGCGGCGTCACCTTCTCGGATGCAGTGGCTCGAATTCTCGAACAGCGCAGCGCCTGCGGCTGGATCGACGTAACCGCGGAGGCGACGGCGCGCGCCTGGACCGTGATTTACTTGAATCACTGAAGCGCCGATTCGCTTTCATCTTCAACTCTCGCGCCGGAGACGGCCGTCAGGCCGCCGTCGTCGGTGAAATCGCGGATACGCTCCGTGCGCACGGCCATTTCGCCGCCGCCTTCGAATGCCCCGGCGATCCCGCTGAACCGGCCGCCGGCGCGCTCCGGCAAAAATGCGATGTCCTCGTGGCCTGCGGCGGTGATGGAACGGTAAGCGGCGTGGCGGCTGCCGTACTCGGCACGGAAGCGGCGCTCGGAGTCGTTCCCCTCGGCACGCTCAATCACTTCGCCAAAACACTCGGGATCGCGAGTCCCGCCGCCGCCACACAAACGCTGCTGGACGGAAAATTGCGAAATATAGATATCGGAATGCTGAACGGCCGCCCGTTTGTAAACAATTCCGGTATTGGCATCTATCCGGTCGTGGTGCTCGAGCGCGATTCGGCCCGAAAATCCGGCGTGCCCCGCTGGCCCGCTTTCGTATGGGCGTGCGCGAAGGTGATCGCGAAGCCGCCCATGGTGAAACTTCGCCTCGAAGCCGACGGGCAGTGGCTGCGCCGCCGCACGCCGTTCCTGTTTGTCGGCAACAATGTTTACCGTACGGAAGGGTTGAACGTCGGCACGCGCGCACGGCTGGATGAGGGCGTGCTTGGCGTCTGTACGGCGCGGCATCATGGCCGTCTGGGCCTGGTCCGGCTGGCGCTGCGATCCGCTTTCGGAACCATCCGGCAGGATCGCGATTTCACGTTTCTTACCGCGCGGGAGTTGAACGTCCACACCCGCGCAAGGCGCATCCGCGTTTCGCTCGATGGAGAAGTGTCGCGCATACACCCGCCGCTCGAATATCGAATTGCGCCCGCCGCGCTGAAAGTCCTCGCGCCATGAGACGAGTCATCGCGCATCTCTCGGATCTGCATTTCGGCCGTGTCGATCCGGCGATTGTTGAGCCCATCGTCACCGCTGTTCACGATCTGCGGCCGGATGTGGTGGCGATCTCGGGCGACCTCACGCAACGGGCGAAAAGGCCGGAGTTCGAAGAGGCGCGCTGCTTTCTCGAGCGGCTTCCCGGGCCGCGCATCGTGGTGCCCGGCAACCATGACGTTCCGCTGCGGAACCCGTATTCGCGGTTCATCTCGAAGTGGTCGCTCTATCGCGAATACATCGACGATGAACTCGAACCGGAATTCGTGGATGGCGAGATTGCCGTGATCGGCGTCAACACAGCCCGCGCTTTGACGTGGAAAGGCGGCCGCATCAATCCCGGGCAGATCGAGCGCGTGCGGGCCGGTTTCTGCAAACTGAGCCCCGCCATCTGGAAAGTGCTCGTGGTCCACCATCCGCTGGATCTGCCGGAAGCGTGGGGCAGGAAAGATCGCGCGTGGCGGGCCCGGAAGGCATTCGATGCGTGGATCGATTGCGGGGTGGACATGGTGCTCGCAGGCCACCACCATTTGCCGTTTGCCGGAGCGGGCGAAGAAGCCGAATCGCTCCGCATCGGCGATCACAATGCCATCATCGTGCAGGCCGGCACGGCGACTTCGACGCGCGGCCGCGGCGAGCCGAATTCATTCAACTCCATCGAGATCTCCGATTCCGCCATCGCTGTGGCGCGCCACGCCTGGGATGCGGCGGCGAGCGTATTCCATG
>DAIDJK010000024.1 GCA_027450225.1 Bryobacterales bacterium
TTCGCGAACCACCCTCGGATCGTTCAGATCGCTTTCCGCAATGAGCACCAGATTACGGCCCAGTTCGGCTTCGAGCGTCGCGGTCTCTTCCGCCAGTTGCTCCAGGATGTGCGTAGCCGACGTATCGACGCACGCATGGACCGCATCGAGACGGAGACCGTCGAAACGATAATCGCGCATCCAGAGGATCGCGTTATCGCAGAAGAAGCGCCGGACCTCATCGCAGCCGACGGAATCGAAATTGATGGCGTCGCCCCAGGGGGTGTGATGGCGCGTAGTGTAGTAAGGACCGAAGCGGGCCAGATAGTTGCCGGAAGGGCCGAGGTGGTTGTAAACCACGTCCAGCAGAACGGCGAGACCGCGCGCGTGGCAGGCGTTCACGAGGCGCTTGAGACCTTCAGGTCCGCCGTAATCGTGATGCGGCGCGTAGAGGTCGACGCCGTCATAACCCCATCCCCAGCGGCCGGGAAATTCGGCGACAGGCATGAGTTCGACGTGCGTCACTCCGAGATCGGCGAGATATTCCAGCCGTTCGATGGCCGATTCGAAAGTGCCCGCGGCCGTGAATGTACCAACGTGCAGCTCGTATATGAGCGCGGATGCCAGCGGCGGCGCCTGCCATCCCCGGTCAGTCCACGGAAAGGCCGCCTGATCGACTGTTGCGGATGGACCGTGCACGCCCTGCGGCTGCCAGGGCGAGCGGGGATCCGGCAGCGGATCGCCATCCACCACATATTGGTAGCGCGTGCCCGCTGGCGCATGCTGTTCCACGCGCCACCAGCCGGCGCTGTCGCGCGTCATCGGGGTATCGAAACCATCGATGCGCAGGCTGACGGTCCGGGGCTTCGGGGCCCAAACGGAAAACTGCTTCAAGTACGAGCTCCGGAGGAGACGAGAAGGGCAACGGGAAACTTCGAAAATAGCGCTTCGGCGCCTACTTCGCCGTCGAAGGTCTGGCCGTGAACAAGCGCATTGCGCCAGAGTCCATGGGGGAGCTGAACGAACGTATCAGCCCAGCCATCACGCGCGATCGAGAGCGGAAAGCGCGGCGCGGCGGCGATCACTCCGGCTCCGCGCTGAAACGCGATCAGCGAATCGGCTCGCGGACCTTCAGCCAGGATGGGCTTATACCGCCCGTCGGGACCGAAACATTGCGGATTGCGGCAGCGGACGCGGAGCGATTCGCGAATCGTCCAGAGCTTCGGAAGTCCATCGTCGGAGCGGGCCATGATGGCGGCGGCGTCGAGCGAGTCGAGTTCGGCGACGAGATCGCGCCGAAGCTGGTAATCGACAGGACGGCGATTGTCGGGATCGACAAGCGAGAGGTCCCAGATTTCTGTCCCCTGGTAGATATCCGGAACGCCGGGCGCGATCATGCGCAGAAGCGTTTGCGTAAGCGAGTTGATGCGGCCGGGCGCGATCAGCGGCGTGGTGAATGCCTCGAGATCGGCGAGGAATCCGGCATCGCCGCAGACCTGGCGGGTGAATTCTTCGAGAGCATCTTCGAAATTCTTGTCCGGACTGGTCCACGAGGTGCGTTCTTTGCCTTCGCGGCATGCTTTGAGCATGTACTGGTGCAGGCGCTCGAAAGAGATCGGCCAGGCTCCGAACATCGTCTGGTAGAGCAGGTATTCGGTGTTGGGGTCCGGCAGGCCGTAGCTTCGATGGCGTTCGTTGTGCGCAAACCATCGGCGCACGGCGGCGGCCCATTCGTTCGGAATCTCCGCCAGCAGGGCGATGCGCGCGCGGACATCGTCGCTGCGCTTGGTATCGTGCGTGGAACCCGCCAGTTGCGTGTGCGGCCAGCTGCGGTGGCGGTTGTCGCAATAAGCGTGGAATTCCTCCACGCTGATGCCGAAACGGCCGGGGTCTCCGCCCACTTCGTTCAGTGAGATAAGCCGGTTATAGGTGTAGAACGCCGTGTCTTCCACGCCTTTCGCCATGGCCGGCGGAGTGAACTGCTGAAACCGCATGACGAAGTCCGATTCGAGTTCGCCGGTGACGCGCAGCAGCAGCACGTCGCCGAGAAAGCGGAATAGCTGGGGCTCGATATCCGGTCTGCGCCGGCAGGCGGTCTCGACCGCGGCTTCCACGGTTGCGATGTCCGGCTGAGTGACATGCCCGGCGCGGGCCCGAACATAGGTGCGATAGATGGGGAACGATGCGACCAGAGTGCGAATGGCATGCCGCAGATCGTGCCGCGTATAATCGCGCTGATCGCGGTGCCGCTCGCATATCTCCTGGAAGATGGCGGCGAGCCGGTTCACATCGCTGCCGAGAACGTCGCGCAGCACCACCCACTTCTTCTCGTAGGCCACATCTTCGAAGCTGGCTTCCGTGCCGGTGAATTCGCGATATAAGTCGGTGAGAGGGGCTTCGCCGGAAGGATCGACAAGAAGCTGGCTGGCTATGTTCAGAAAATCGTAACCGGTGGTGCCTTCGATGGGCCAGTCCGGCGGGAGATCTTCGCCGGGCTCGAGGATCTTTTCGCCAACGATCCAGACATCGGGCGCTTCGCGGCGAAGCCGGCAAAAGTATTCCTGTGGGTTGCGCAGCCCGTCGGGATGATCGACGCGAACGCCATCGAGTACGCCCTTGCGCAGCCACTGCACGATGAGGGAGTGCGTATCGCAGAAGACATGCTCACGCTCCATGCGGAGGCCAACCAGCGTGTTGATGTCGAAGAAGCGCCGGTAGCCAAGGTCGCGCGACGCGGCCTTCCAGTAAGCGACGCGATAGTTCTGGCTGTCGAGAACCTCATCGAGCGAGTCGGCGTCGGAGTTGATGGCGGCCAGAGTATCGTCGATGGCCGCGGTGACATCGGCGCGTTCTTCGAGCAGGCGCGCCAGCCAGCGGCGAATTACCGCGAGGTCGCGGCTGCGGGCCACCAGGGTCTGCCTGTCCGACGTGTCGATCGCGGCAAGGCGGGCAAGCGAATCGGCGAGAAACCCGAGCGCATCCGAATTCGCTTTGCGCGCGGCGCGAGACAGAAGCGGCGCGATGGTTTCCGGCGCGAGCGGCAGCTCATGCTCGTGATAACGCGCGGTGAGTTCGGCCCCGTTACGAACAATACGAATCTCACGCCTTTCGAGAACGCGGCCGTAATGATCGCCGAGCACGGGGAGAAGAACCTTGTTGCGGAGGCGTTCTTCGGGAGACTGCCAGTCGATATCGAAGTAGGAAGCGTAAGGACTGGCGAGCCCATTTTCGAGAACGTCCCACCACCAGCGGTTCCAGCGGCCACCAACGGCCATATGGTTGGGAACAATATCGAGAACCTGGCCGAGCCCGCATTCGCCAAGCCGCAGGCAGAAGCGCTCATGAGCTTCCGCGCCGCCCAGCTCCAGATTGACGTGATGCTCGTCCGCTACGTCATATCCGTGCTTGCTGCCGGGCATCGCCTGAAGGTAAGGCGAGCTATAGACATGCGAGACCCCAAGGGACTTGATGTAGTCCGCAATCGAGGCTGCGGCGTCGAAGCCGAAGCCGGCGTGTAGCTGGAGCCTGTAGGTTGCCAGCGGCCTGCGCATGGTCAAACGCTAGCATAAGGACCCGGCTACGCGCCGCGAAAAACGTCACCTTTCGAAGCTTCGATACCCGGAACGGCTACATCTTCTCGTTGCCGGCTTTTACCATGCGCAGGTCCCGAAGATCGGTGGACAGCGCATCCCGAAGGTCGGGGCTCAGCGTGTTGTGATCGATCACATCCTTGACGGAATCGATCGATGCGTTCAGCTTGTCCCGATCGAAGTGGCCGCGCGTGACGTCGCGGTCGAAATCCGACAGTTTGGTCTCGGCCTTCTGGTAGCGATCGATCTGCTTGTGCGCGTGCAATTCGAAGTCAGCCGCGCGATGAAGATCCGACTGCGTACGATCGATAACGCCGCGCAGATCGCCGGGTCCCTGCGCAATAACGAAAGGCGCGGCGCAGGCAATAAGCGCCGCCGAACAAATGAATGAGTGCAAACGAGCCACGATAAGTATCCTCCCCGCCTGCTTGTGCACACCGGTTTCCACACTACGGGCGGCCGAGAGATGATGGTTCGGTGATTTCCGATTCAGTAGGTCGCTTCTCATCCCGCGTGTCGCATTACGTACGCTTCCGGCCCGGCTATCCGGCGGAAGTAGCCCATGTGGTCAGGCGCGAATGTGGGTTGCCGGATGGGGCTGTCGTCGCCGATGTGGGTTCCGGTACGGGCTTCCTGGCGCGGGTGTTTCTCGACGCGGGCTTCGACGTGATTGGCGTGGAGCCGAATCGCGAGATGCGCGAAGCCGGCGATGAGTTGCTCCGCCCCTACCCGAAATTCCGCAGCGTGAATGGGACAGCGGAGGCCACTACGCTTGGCGCCGCAAGCTGCGACGCCGCGGTGGCGGGGCAGGCGTTTCACTGGTTCGATGTGGAGAAGACGCGCGCGGAATGGCGGCGGATATTGAAGCCGGGCTCGAGCGCCGCGCTGATCTGGAACGAACGGTCCGACGCAACGGAACTGATGCGCGCGGTGGAAAACGTGATCGACCGCTTCGCGAACGATCGCGACCGCTCGATTCGCGAGGGGGGCAGAAGCCGCATCGCCGGTTTCTTCGCGCCGGCGGCCGTGAAGCTGACCGAACTGCCAAACTATCAGGACTTCGATTTCGACGGCCTGCTCGGAAGAGTCTATTCCTGCTCCTACATTCCCCACGAAGTCGAGCCGGAAGCGGAGCGGATGGAGCGTGAGCTTCGGACCGTCTTCGAACGGTTCGAAGAGAATGGAAAGATCCGGTTCGACTACAAGACCCAGATCTATTCGGGACGGCTGACCTGAGCACGCAGCGGCGGATCGCGACGGGCGGAAAGCTTTCGA
>DAIDJK010000025.1 GCA_027450225.1 Bryobacterales bacterium
CTGAGGAATCGCATCGTCCAGCGAAACGGTGCGAAAGCTGTAGCTCTGGGAGCCGAGCTCAACGCCGTCGATTTTGGAATTGATGCGGGCGGCAAGCGCTGAAGAGAGGGGAAGTGCGGTGAGGGCCAGCTTTCCGAAGTCGCGTCTCGAGTACAAGAAGATTTTTCCTTTCCGAGCAGTAAGTCTATCTCACTTCTGTAAACGGAGCGCGAGCACCGCGTTCAGGCCGCCGAACGCGAACGAGTTCGAAAGCGCGTGCTCGATTCCGGCGCAACGCGCCTGATTGGGGATGTAATCGAGATCGCACTCAGGATCGGCTTCCGTGAAGTTGATGGTGGGAGGCAGAAAGCCTTCGCGAACGCTGAGGATGGTAGCCGCCAGTTCGACAGCGCCGGCCGCGCCGAGCGTGTGACCGTGCATGGCCTTTGTGGACGAAATCGGCAGCTTTCGGATGCGCGGCCCGAGCGCCAGATGCAGGGCACGGGTTTCGGTACAGTCGTTCACCAGAGTTCCGGTGCCGTGGGCGTTGACGTAACCGACCGCATCCGGGCCAATGCCAGCGTCACGCATGGCGATCTGCATGGCTTTCGCGCCACCTTCAGGCGAGGGTTGAGTGATGTGGTGCGCATCGCTCGACATTCCGAAGCCGGCGATCTCCGCGATCGGCTGTGCGCCGCGGGCCTGGGCGTGTTCAAGGTTTTCGATTACCATCATGGCCGCGCCCTCGCCCAGAATCATGCCGTTGCGGTCGCGGGAAAAGGGCCGGCAGACGGTGGGTGAGACCACGCGCATCGCTTCCCATGCCTTCAGGATGCCGTGGCTGAAAGTCGCCTCGCTGCCGCCGGTAATCGCCACATCGCACATTCCGGAGCGGACCATATTGAAGGCCTGTCCGATGGCGTGCGCCGACGACGCGCAGGCGGTGGCTACGGTGTATGCCGGGCCGGTGATGCCGTATTCGAGAGAGATCACGCTCGCGCCCGCGTTCGCCATGGTTTTCGGAATCGTCATGGGGTGAACGCGATTGCGGCCCATCTTGTACACATCCCAGAAGCCCTGGTTTTCGGTACTCTGGCCGCCGATGCACGACCCGGTGACGATGGCGCTCGTATCGCGCAGTTCCGGCGTCCATTCGATACCGCTCGAATCCACTGCTTCGCGCGCGGCGATGAGGGCGAACTGCGCGAAGCGGTCAATCATGTCCGCCTGTTTGGGATCCAGGTATCCGGTGGGATCGAAGTTCTTGACCTCGGCTCCGTTTTCGAAGCGCAGGTCATAGCGTTCCACATTGTCGATCCGCGAGATGCCGCAGCGCCCTTCGCGCAGGGCGCGCGCAAACTCGCGACTATTTCGGCCGATGGCGCAAATTACGCCGATGCCGGTTACGACGACGCGCCGCATCAGGAAACAGCGGGCGCGGCGCCGGAAGGGGCTCCGTCCTGCTCAACGAGCTTCCGCACTCCTTCCACCATGTCGCGTACGCTGCGGATGTTCTTCACTTCCTCGTCGGGAACGTTGATATTGAATTCGTTCTCGAGGGCGAAGACGATATTCACTCCATCCATGGAGTCGATGCCGAGTTCTTCGAAACTGCTGTCGATTCTGACTTGCGAAAGCTCCTTGCGCTGCGTCTCGGCGATGATTCGCAGAACTCGTCGCGTCAGTTCGTCGTCAATGGTTGATTCGGCGCCCATAGGAGTTCGGAAACGGTCTCAAAATGATATCCCGCCGCCGCGAGGACCGGTACAATGCGCCGGACCGCGTCGATGGTCGGTCTGATATCCGGATTATCCAGAGTACCGCGACCGTCATGCAAGCAGATGATACCGCCGTTACCGATATTTTCGATAATCCGGCGCGCGATGGCGGGAGCGGGCAGTTTCCAGTCCAGTCCCAGGACCGACCACATGACCGACTGGAGGCCGAGCCGCTGCTGCGCGGCGCGGAAGCCGAACCAGCGGACGCCATAAGGTGGGCGCAGCCACTTTGGAAACCGGCCTGTTGTCTCCGCGATCGCAGCCTGCGCTCTGGCAAACTCACCCTCTACGAACGACGGACGTTTGAGGGCGAAAAGCGGGTGCGAATGTGAATGATTCTCAATATCGTGACCAGCGGCGGCGATGTCGCGCGCAATCGACGGATGCCGTTCGACATTCGACCCGACGGCGAAAAATGTGGCGCGAACGTTGTGGCGGGACAGGACTTCGAGGATGGGCGGGGTGCCGGGCGAAGGCCCGTCGTCGAACGTGAGGGCGATCGAGCGGCGGGAGCGGTCGCCACGCCACTGTGAGGGTCCGAAAACGGCCGAAGAACGGCCTCTCACCGCCCACGCCATGGCGGCGGCGCCCGCCGCGCCAGCGGCTACACCCGCGACGGTCCTTATACGAGTTCTTCCTTTTCCGGATTCCACCGGACCGTACGTCCCAGACGGTAGCTCTCGACGGCCATCCTGCAGACGACCGAGACGCGATAGCCGAGATCGAAAGGGCAGGCTACATCCCCGGCGCGGCGTATGGCGTCGAAGAAGTTCTGCATGTGCGCGCGCGGCGCAGTGGGCGCC
>DAIDJK010000026.1 GCA_027450225.1 Bryobacterales bacterium
GATGCGATTCGTCGGAGTCGATCTGGGCTGGACCACTGGGTCTACCGGACTCGCCCAGCTCCTGCTCCGGGACGGCGCCGTCGAGCTTCTGAGCGTCGCGCTTGCCCGTGATCAGAAAACGGCGCTTGCCTGGATACTCGAGCAAACGAACGGCAACGACGCCATCATTGCCATTGACGCTCCAACCATCATCCGGAATCCGGCCGGGCAGCGCCCGGGCGAGCGCCAGTTGAATGCCGTATTTCGCAGGCATCTGCTGAATTGTCATCCTGCGAACCTGTCGCGTCCGTTCGCGCCCGCTACAACGGGATTTGCCGCCGCGCTGGAGCGCGAGGGATTCGCGCATGCGCCCACCATCGAGCCGCGGCGGCCCGGAAGATATCAAATCGAAGTCTTCCCGCATGCGTCGATCGTGCGGTTCTTCGGGCTTGCCGAGCGCCTTCGTTACAAAAAGGGCACGGTCGCCGAGCGCGCGCGATTGCTTGAGGAACTGCGGCGGCGCATCGCAACCCTGCGATATTCCGAACCGTCTCTCGACGCCCGCGACCTGCCGTCCGTCGATGGCGTGAAAGGACGCGCCCGAAAAGACGCCGAAGATCGTCTGGACGCCGTTCTATGCGCGTATACCGGAGCGTATTACTGGTACTGGGGCGCAGCCCGGAATCAGGTATTCGGGGACGCGGAAACCGGATATCTGGTGGTCCCGAACCCACCCGCTCCGGTCAGCGCCGCGCCCGGCTCGACATCACAATAGGCGCGGAGAGCGGAACCGGCTCCGGCGCGGGCTCCACTTTGCGCGGCCTTGCATTCAGCCGCTGCGTCACCAGGCCCTTCCATATCCTGTCGTACTTCGGCGTGCCCGGCTTTGCTCCGGCGGCGGCAACCTGCGCTTCGGTAATCTCCTGCGCCTGCGGAAGATATTTCTGATAATAAGCGCGAATCCGGTCCTGCACCACTCGAGCCGCCGAATGATAAAGCACCATCAGGACGTCGTTCGCGGCAGCGCCCTCAAGCGCCAGCCACACGTGCGAAGGCCGCTTGATTTTCGCCGACTTCAGAACCGATTCCAGTTTCTTTGCCCGGGATTCGAGAGCTTTCAGTCCCTCAATGTCGGATTTCGGGACATTCAGGCTGCGCAGCGCCTCGGAGCGCTCGCGCGGGCTCAGCTTTTCGAGCAAAACCGTGAGAAATGCGAGCCATCCGTCTTTTTCCGTCGCGGGAAGCACGCCGGAAACCAGTTTTTCGAACCGCGCCAGCCCCGCTGCATTCAGCTTGTCCCCGGTGAGCGCCGCCGAAACGTTTTTCAGCAGTCCGCGCGCGTCCAGATCTTCAAGAAATGCCGGGGCGCATGCCTCCATCGCAATGGCCCGCAGTTCGGGCGTGTATGCGGCCGGCGGAATCGAGGAAGCATAGCCGGCTTCGAGCGCGCTTTCGAGCTGCGCCTGCGCCCGCGGCGCCGGCTCGAAATTCAGCGCGTGACGAAACCGAAGAAGCCGCACGATGCGGGAAGGATCGTCGAATAGCGCTCCCGAATTGGCCAGCCGCAGTTCGCGGTTCAACAGATCGGCCTGCCCGTTGGTCGGGTCCACGATCAGTCCCCGGGTGCCGCGGTTCAGCGCCAGCGCGATGGCATTGATCGTCAGGTCCCGCCGGACGAGATCTTCGTGAATCGTCGCCGGCGCAATCTGCGGCTTCCCGCCTGGTTTCGAATACTTCTCGGTACGCGCGTTGGCGATGGAAGCGCAGACGCGGCCGGGAAACTCCAGTTCGACAGAACGCCGGAGCGGATCTTCGGAGACCACTCTGCCCCCGGCGGCTTCCGCGAGGTGTCTGCCCAGCCGCACGGCATCCCGCTCCACCGTGAAGTCCAGGTCCCGAATCGGCGCGCCGCGCAGCATGTCGCGCATCGCCCCGCCGGTCAGCCACACATTCATTCCCGAATCCGTCGCCAGCCGCTGCGTCTCCGCAAGAATCAGGTTCTGTGCGGCATCGAGGTGGCTTTCCAGCGAAAACATGTAATCGCTCATAGTCGGATCTCAGGCTCTCGGATGATGTCGATCGATCGTGTCGCGCAGGCGCGAACGGACGACGTGAGTGTAAATTTCAGTGGTGGAAATGTCGGAATGACCGAGCATTGCCTGCACGCTTCGAAGATCGGCCCCGCCTTCGAGCAGATGCGTGGCGAAAGTGTGGCGGAGAACGTGAGGCGAAATCTGATGAGATATTCCGGCCCTGCGCCCGGCCGCCTTTACCGCCGCCCAGAACGCCTCGCGGGTCATGGGACCGCCGCGCGCCGTAACGAAAAGCGCCGGGCTCGACCGGCCCTTCAGCAGCGCCGGCCGCGCCGTGTGAGCATAATCGCGGACGGCGCCCAGCGCGCGCTCATGCACCGGAATCAGCCGCTGCTTGTTGCCTTTACCGGTCACACGCACCAGACCCATCCTGTCATCCAGCGCCGACGACCGTAGTTGGACCAGCTCGCTCACGCGCATTCCCGTAGCATAAAGAAGTTCGAGCATCGCGTGGTCGCGCAGGCCCGATGGCTTCGTTTTTTCGGGCGCCGCAACCAGCCGCTCTATCTCTTCCCGATTCAGATATTTCGGCAGCTTCGACCATTGCTTCGGCGTTTCCAGATGCTCGGTGGGATCGTTTGGAATCTTTCCCTCCGTCTGCAGATAACGGAAAAGGCCGCGCATCGCGCTCAGATGCCGGGCGATGCTGCGCGAGTCCAGACCCTTTTCATACAACGAGTTAAGATAGGAAACCAGCAGCTCGGCATCAGGATACCGGCTCGAATCCGATGATTTTTCGGCAAATATCCGGAATGCGGCCAGATCCCGCGAATACGCGTCAAGCGAGTTTGCCGAAAGTCCTTTCTCCATACGGCAGAAAGAGATGAAATCTCCCGTGGCGCGGCCGAGAATACTTTCCGAATGTGCGCTCCGCGATGCCATGGGTGGGCCGTTCCGCTCGACTCCTTCGCAGCAATGATACAATAACCGCGAAAATGTTTGAATTCGTTCGGCCCGAATGGGACGATTCCCCACGGCTGAGCCGGACGCGGAGCCAGGGCAGCCGCAACTGCCCGGACGCACGGTCCGCGGCTTGAGCGCACAGCCCGCCACCCGGGCGGCTGTTGTGCGCGTGTAGAAACCGGTGCCTTCTTCAACAGCCAAAAAGGTGATCGTGCGGCGGTTCGACCGCGAGAACCTGACCGGATTCGTGAATCCGTTCAGCTATCTGCAGCCTGACGCCATCGAACTGCTGAAGCCGGACGGAGCCCTTGCGCTGGTACCTTACCCGGAGGTCAAGTCGGTTTCGTTTGTGAAGGATTTCGAAGTGGCGGCCGAACACGGCCGCGTATTCCTGAACCGGCCCAAAATGGAAGGGCTCTGGGTTCGAATGGTTTTTCGCGATGGCGAAGTGATGGATGGCGTGCTGCCGAACAATCTTCTCGCGTGGGAAATTGCCGGGTTCACCGTCACGCCGCCGGAATCCGACAGCAACAACCAGCGCGTCTTCATACCCCGCCAGGCGCTCCGCAGCATTCAGATTCTGGGCGTGGTAGGCAGTCCCCTGCGCAGCCGCAGGAAGAAGGCCGATACAGACCAGCCGACTCTGTTCTAAAGAGCGACCTGTCCTTTGTAGATCATTTCCTTCGGGCTGAAACGCGCACGGATCACCATCGGCCCCGCCGCAAGGTTGAAATCGACGTCCCGGTCCGCGCTGCTGAGCGGCAGCAGGTCTTTCGAAAATCCGAACAGCCAGGCCTCATCGGAAGGACTGCGCTTCACCACGCCCGCTCCTTCCGGTTCCCGGCCCTTGGCCTCCAGCGTGGCCCCGGCCTTCAGGCGGTCGATCAGATCGCTCAGGCGAACGGTCTCATCCGTCGCTTGCGCGGCGTGATGGCGCCCGCGCTCCGGCGCCAGTCCCCACTCCACCGGAAGACCCGCCACCGCGATCACATAATGTCCGGCAAACTCTTTCGGGAAAGTCTCTTTCGTGGCATCGAGCATCGGTTGAGCGCTTTCCCACCGGATGGTAGCGATGCCGGCGCGCCGCGCGCCCCGGTGGGCTTCTTCGGGCGACACCTGAGGGTAGCTCGGCATCGAACCCGGCCCCGGAGGACCAGCGACCGAACCTCCGGCCATGCCCGGGATGCCTTCCAGAACCGGGTCCGGAACAGCCCCGCCCGGTCTGTCCGGCGATGCGCCGATGCTCACCTGGCGCGCCCAGGGCGATTTGGTCATGAGCTTCTCGATCTCGCCCGGAGACCAGTTCGCCGCCGGTTTCCGGTTCCAGAAGTCGGACGCGGCAAAAAGAGGCAGTCCTGCCGATACTCCGGCCAGCAGGCCGGAAGCCACCTGCCGGATGACGGTTCGCCGCGTGGGAAAACGGCCGTCCGCGTTCACCATGTGGATTCCGATCGCCCCTTTGCTGATTTTGGCCTCCTTTGGCCTTGGATGGACCCGCGCCGCAAGTTGGTTCCATTAGTCCCGGAGTACGGGTCAGCGCGGGGCATACATCCGAAACTAGTACTGTTTCATCCCGGAAAGGCTTGTTGCAACGCCGCGCGCCAGGATATTTTTTAATACAGCGTGAACGACGGTACAGACGGACCCGGCCAGCCCACGATTCTCGTTGTCGACGACGAGCCGGACATGCTCCGCCTGGTCGAAGCCATCCTTCTCGAACAGGGCTACAGAGTCATTCTCGCGAAGGGCGCGGATAACGCCATTCGAGCATTCGAGAAAATGCCGAAACGTCCGGATCTCATTTTAACGGACGTGGTGATGCCGGGAATGAGCGGCCCCGCGCTGGTGGATCACCTGCTCGGCCTCGATCCGAACATCCGCGTACTCTTCATGTCCGGTTACGACGATCGCCAGATCGTTCAGAAGTACGTTGTCGAGCGCGGATTCGCGCTCATCCCCAAGCCATTTACGCTGCAGAAGCTGGGGGCGGTTGTCGCCGAAGTTCTTCACAACACGCCGGAAAGCCAGCAGTCTTCGGCAAACTGAGGGCCGCCTGAGGCGTCCGCATGGCGCGCGATCCGGTTGAGGCGCGCACTTGGTATGTCTCTGGCCGCGTGCAGGGCGTGGGATTCCGCTGGTTCGTTCAGGCGAGCGCCACCCGGCTCGGTCTGCGCGGCTGGGTGCGCAATGAAGATGACGGACGCGTTCAGGTCTACGGCGTGGGAACACGGGAGCAACTCGACGGTCTCGCCGCGCTTCTTTATCGCGGTCCTTCGCGCGCCGAAGTTCGCGGGGTTGAACAGCGCGAAGCAGCCGTGCAACAATTGAGTTCTTTTTCCGTGCGCTAGCGGCCGCCCAATGGCGAAGCCTGCGGCTCCGAACGGAGAATCGAACCGCTTTGGATCAACTCAAACAACTGATTCGCGAAGTCCCGGATTTCCCGAAGCCGGGTATTCTGTTCTACGACATAACGACGCTGCTCAAAGACCGTGACGGTCTTCGCGGCGCCATTGACGGGCTGAAAAGCCGGTACGAAGGCCTCGGCGTGGATGTCGTGCTCGGCATCGAGGCGCGCGGATTCATCTTCGCGCCTGCTCTTGCCTATGCGCTCGGCGCCGGCTTCGTTCCGGTGCGCAAGCCGAAGAAACTGCCGGCCGAAATCGCCAGCGTTTCCTATGACCTCGAATACGGCACGGATTCGCTCGAAATTCACAAGGATGCGATTCTGAAGGGCTGCCGTGCCCTGATCGTGGACGATCTCCTGGCCACCGGCGGCACAGCCCAGGCGGTGACGCGCCTGGTGGAAAATCTCGGCGGAACGGTAGTCGGCGCCGGATTCGTCGTCGAACTGACGTTCCTGAATGGACGGCGGAAACTGAACGGATACGACGTCTTTTCTCTGCTTCAATACGATAAATGAAGCTGGACACGCCGCGCGCCGCGCGCGTCCGGGCGTTCGCGAAGCTCAACCTCGGGCTGCGCGTCCTTTACAGACGCCCCGACGGCTACCACGAGTTGAGAACCGTCTTTCAGACGATTTCGCTCGCGGACCGGATCGGCATCACGGTCGAGCCGTCCTCGAAAACCCTGGTCAATATCGAGGGCGCGCCGCAAATCGAGGACAATCTGATGGCGCGGGCCGCCGCCCTCGTTCTCGATTCCCTGCGCGCAAGAGCCTGCGTGCGCTTCCGGCTGGAAAAGGTCATCCCGATGGGCGCGGGGCTCGGTGGCGGGTCGAGCGACGCCGCGGCGGTGCTTCTTGCGCTCCCGGTTCTGCTGGGCAAGCCGCTCCCGGGCGACCGCGCGCGGGCCATCGCTCTCGAGCTCGGCAGCGATGTACCTTTTTTCCTTCATGGCGGCGCCGCCCTCGGAATGGGCCGTGGCGAAGAGTTATATCCCCTGCCCGATCTCTTCGCGCCCCATGTGATCGTGGTGGCGCCCGATGTGCACTCCTCGACCGCGGAAGCGTACCGCGACCTGAGTGCCCGATTGACAACAGATTCGTTACAAAATAAACTAAATAGTTTCCAGCAAGAGATTTGGGAGGGGCTTCAGGGGCGCGCAGCCGGTGCGCTTG
>DAIDJK010000027.1 GCA_027450225.1 Bryobacterales bacterium
TGATTCGCCCGGGCTGCGCGTTTGCAGGATCGGGGCGCGCCGCGGCATCCAGATCAGCAATGACGTACGCCGGGGCCGCGGTTCTGCCGAACGCGAATTCCCGGGCTTCGCCTTCCACCACGGCGCCGCCCTCACACAGATAAAACGCCGCGACGGACTCAGAGACCGCGAGCGGCTTGACGATGAGCAGGACGCCCTGCTGGCGCGGAAGAAATTTTTCCACGATGGCGCAGTCTTCCGGCGTGACGCCGAGACCGGGACGCGTCTGGCTGCGATAGATCCCGATGAAGTTCTTTCCGGAAGCTGCCGCGGAGGCGGCAAAAGCGCGCCAACTCTGGATATCGGCTTCCGAGAGAACGTAAGACGGGCCGGAGCGGTGCTCGATGACGATGGGCTTCCATGCATCGATGAAGAATTCGCCTGAGGCTTCCTGATGGCCGAGAAGAGCGCCGCCGATCTCCGCGCCGCGGCGGGGCAGCGCCTTGAAGCCTTCGATGACTTCGGCTTCAATGCCGATGATGACGGGCCAGCGCATGCGAACGGCGGGTCCCGATTCCGAGAACCTCCACTCGAATGCTTCGGCCGATCGAGAGTCCGGTGGTGCAGCCGTGTTCCCCATGCGCGGCGCCGATTCCTTTAGCCTACGCCCCGGGGCGCAGGGCAAATGGACCGTGCCGTGCGGTTTCATACCTACTGTTTCCTGAGCTGTCCGGGAGTACTTCGCGAAGCGGGCATTCGGCGCAATTTCGATATCATGAACTCGGGATGTCGATCTCACCGTTCCCGGCTCCGCTCGAACCGATTGCGGGACGGCGCTTTGCGTTTTTTCCGCCTGTTCAGAACGTGAGCGGCAACGAGTGGATGTATCGCCGGGCGACATGGACCGAGTGTGTAGTAGTGAACACGGAATCGGGCCAGGAGTTTTTCGTTCCTCGAAGCTTTCTGGGCGAGATCACGACCGGGAACGGCGTGACGGTGGTGACGCTGCATCGCGAGCTGGAATCGCGCGGCAATGCGCTGTGCCCGGTTCGCTGTCCGGTGATCGAGCTTCCGATTGCGGTGAACGACGTTCCGCGGGTGCATGAGAGTCCGCGGCGCGAGCATCCGGCTCCGGTAATCAATATCCGGCTCGAACAGCGGCCCGAATTGCGGGTGGGAAAGCGATTCGGCGTGGCCCTGGTGCTGGGGGCTGTGGCGTGCACGATCGTAGCGGACATTGCGCGGCAGATTCAGGCGAACGAACGCGCGGACGTGATCCGTTTCACCCGGCCGTACCTGCAACTGGGCTCCGACGACGACTATTTCGCGGTGACGCACAAGCTGGGCAAACCAGGGACGGACCGTACGGTGACGGGCGAGCGCGGCGCCGTTTATCGCGTGCTTGCCTATGGCGGCGGACGCTACCGGGTGATTCTCGAGGGACCGGGGCGAAACGCGGCGAAGTACATCGGAACGCTGGCGCGCGACGGCAGGGTTGTGGACATGGTCCGAAGGGACGGCGGAGGCACGTCGGCCGGTTTGTTGCGATCCATGCCCCCGATCTGACAATCTTTCTTGAATGGCGATTTTGAAACGCGTTTTCTGGGCCGCGATGGCCTGCGCGGGAGCGGTGTGTCTCGGCGCGATCGCGATGAGCCGCGGCGAACGGATCAACAGCGTGTGGCTGGTGATTGCCGCGGCGTGCACGTATCTGATCGGCTATCGCTTTTACGCGAGATTCATCGCGGTGCGCGTGATGGGCCTGAACGATGAGCGGGCGACGCCGGCGGAGCGGTTCGACAACGGACACGACTACGTACCGACGAACAAGTGGATTCTGTTCGGGCATCATTTTGCGGCGATCGCCGGGCCGGGGCCTCTGGTGGGGCCGATTGTGGCGGCGCAATTCGGATATCTGCCCGGAACGCTGTGGATCATTCTGGGGGGCGTGCTGGCGGGCGCGGTGCAGGACTTCGTGATCCTGTTCGCGTCGATGCGGCGGGACGGCAAATCGGTGGGCCAGATGGCGCGCGAGGAGATTGGAAGAACGGGCGGGATGGTGGCGCTGGTGACGGTGCTGCTGATTATGATCATCCTGCTGGCGGTGGTGGCGCTGGTGGTGGTGAATGCGCTGGCGGGGAGCCCGTGGGGAACGTTCACGATCGCCGCGACGATGCCGATCGCGCTTCTGATGGGTTTCTACCTGCGGTACTGGCGGCCGGGCAAGGTGCTGGAATGTTCGGCGATCGGCGTGGTTCTGGTGATCGCGGCGGTGGCGGGGGGGCAGTGGGTGTCGGCTTCGGCGTATGCGCCGGCATTTACGCTGCCGGCCATGACGATTGCCGGGGCCATCATTCTTTACGGCTTTCTGGCGAGCGCGCTGCCGGTGTGGGTGCTGCTTGCGCCCAGGGATTATCTGAGCACTTTCGTGAAGCTGGGCGTGATTGCGCTGCTGGCGCTGGGCATTCTGGCGGTGCGGCCGGAGATGCAGATGCCGGCGCTCACCCGGTTCACCGACGGCACGGGGCCGGTGCTTGCGGGAAAGGTATTTCCGTTCTGCTTCATCACGATCGCGTGCGGCGCGATTTCCGGATTCCATGCGCTGATTTCATCCGGCACCACGCCGAAGATGATCACGCGCGAATCGCACGCCCGCCCGGTGGGATACGGTTCCATGCTGCTCGAAAGCTTCGTCGCGGTGATGGCGATGATCGCGGCCTGCGCGCTGCACCCGGGCGTGTATTTCGCGGTGAACTCACCGGCGGGCGTGGTGGGCAGCACGGCGCGGGCGGCGGCGGCGACGATTTCGAACTGGGGATATCCGGTGACGGCGGCGGAGATGGCGGCGCTCGCGAAACAGGTGGGCGAGACCACCTTGTTCAATCGCACGGGCGGCGCGCCCTCGCTGGCGCTGGGG
>DAIDJK010000028.1 GCA_027450225.1 Bryobacterales bacterium
TTAATAATCCGACGGCGCGGTCTGCAGCGGGACTTTGATGTTCGCGGTCTGCCCGGCGGTGACTGTCACGGCCACGCCCGCGCTCGCATTTTGGCGCATCCAGTCAGGCTCGGCGTATTCCACCGTCCGGAGGTCGTCCCAGGCGTAGACCGTGTAATCACCCGGCGGCAGGTTTCGAGCGGTGAAATGGCCATTCTCAGCGGGGAAGCTGCGGAGCGGAGATCCATCGCGCAGCAGCACGATCCACCCCGCCGCCGCACTGTCGCTGGCCGTCGCCTCGCCTTCGAGGGCGCCGGATTCCCTTGAGACGACGATCCGCAACGCACCGGGCGCCTCGCTCACGGTGAAATCTCCGGAGGTTACGTCGCGGCCATCCAGCGTCGCGCTCTTCACGTGGACATCCGGTCCGGTGATCCGGAGGCTCCACGTTCCCGGCGAAACTCCCGCGATCGTGAACGAATGGCGGTCGTCGCTCCATTCCACCTGCCCCGGTCGCCCGTCCCGCTCCACCGAGACCAGCGCGATGTTCACTTCCGGACTCCCGGGCGCGGCGGCGGAAGCGGAGGATTCCATCTCCACCGTTCCGGCAATGTCCACATCCGGCCCCAGCGAGAGTGAGATATTCTCCAGCGCGGCATTTCCCACTTCCACCGGCGCGCGCCCCGAGTACTGTTTTCCATTGGCGCCGGACGACGCGACGAGCAGATAGGAGCCTGGAGCCACCGCGGGAAACGAGAAGCTTCCATCTGCCGCGGCCGCCGTTCCCATCCGCGGCCCGAACATCGCGGCGGGCCGCTGGGCCAGTTGCACGCTCACCGGCATTCCGTCCGGCGCTCCGGTCACCCTGCCGGAAACTCGCACGCGCCACGCCTCGCGCAAAGTGAAATCGGCATTGGTTTCCATCCCGGGTCTCACGGACATCGCCTCCCGCGCGCCGCTCGATAAATCGGCGGGATAGCACTCGGTGCCGTAGCCTTGCTCTCCCGGCGCCGGCTCCGCGCAAACGATGTAGCGGCCCGGCTCCAGCTGCGGGATTCGGAACTCGCCGCGGTCGTCGCTCACGGTCTGCGGCGCGGGCTGCATCACGCGCCTCCCTGCTTCCGCCCGCTCGATATACGGAACCACGCGCACCCCCATCACCGGATCGCCGTTCTGGTCGGAAACCTTGCCGGTGATCACCGCCTGCGGCGTCAGCTCGATCCCCACCTGCGCGGGCGAGCCGGGCTCCAGCTGAACCGGCGCAGTGATGGATCGCGTCTGGCGGCTGTCCAGATAACCGAACCGGCTGGCCGAGATCGCCGCACGGCCGCAGGGAAGTTCCGCGATTGACCACCGCCCGGAGTTGTCCGTCTGGCCGGAACGGATTCCGCGCCCCGCCTGTACCATCAGCTTTGCGCGAGCAACAGGCTGGCCCGTCACCCGATCCGTCACGGTTCCGCTGGCGGCGCACGTACTCTGCGCGGCCGTCGAAGCCGCGGCAAACAGCAGTATCCACACCGCCTTCATCGCCATTCCGGCAGTATTGACGTCAACTGGCCAGCGCGAGTTCCCGGCGGCGCGCTTCGACGAATCGCCGCGGAAGCAGGATGTTCACCGCATTCGGCGCGATCGAAACGGTGGCCGGCAAATGTCCCACCGTCTCGCCATCGGTCTGCACATAAATCCGCTGATCTTCCGGCGCGCTCACGCGAACTTCGGTGGCCCGCAGCATCGCCACGCCGGGCGTCCGTTCCAGCCTCTTCAACACCACGGCGGCGAAGAATCGAAGGTAATCCTGCCAGCGGTTGTTGCTGAAAACGACGATCTCGAAATCGCTGTCGGTCAGCCGCACGCGGCGCGCAATCTCGAAATCGCCTCCATAGTTCCTCACGCGCGTCACCAGCGCGAAGCTCGCCTGATACTCCGCCCCGTTCACCTCGATGCAGAATCGCGGGACCGGACGGCCCAGCTGGCGAATGCCGCCATGCCAGTACGCCAGTTTGCCAATGCTGTTCTTCAGTCCGGCGTCCAGCTCATACACGATGCGCGCGTCGAGGCCGATCCCGGCCATCAGCAGAAAGTGCCGGGGTTCACGGCCCAGCTCCTGAAAGCGCCCAATGGGGATGCGGGCCGCTTCGGCTTCGAGCAGCTGGCGCGCCGCCCGGTCCGGGCGGTTGGCGAAACCTACTTCGTTGGCGAACACGTTCGCGGTCCCCGCGGGCAACACTCCGAACACAGGGCCGCGGTCGGCCCCGCCGCGCCGCGCGATGCCGTTGATCGCTTCATTCACCGTGCCGTCGCCCCCGGCCGCCAGGATACAGTCGCACCCCCGGTCCGCCGCCTCAGCAGCCAGATCGCCGGCCGTATTCGGGCCCGTGGTGGGAAATAGATCGGGGTTATAGCCGGCCCGCTGGAAAATCTCGATGGCGCGATCCAGGCGGACGCGCTTCGAACCCTTCAGACCGCCCGCAAAAGGGTTGTATATGATGCCGATACGATGGAATAGTTGAGAGATAATTTTGGAAGCCGTTCAAAAAACACGATTATAGCCAAATGTCATTCAGCACTTCCGCTCTCGATCCGGCAGCCCAGGCTGAATCGTTACGCGAAACCATTCGCCACCACGAGCACCAGTATTATGTCCTCGACCAGCCTGAGATCAGCGACGGCGAGTATGACGATCTGGTCCGGCGGTTGCAGCGCATCGAGCACGATCACCCTGAGCTGATCACTCCCGACTCGCCGACGCAGCGCGTGGGCGGCAAGACGCGGGAAGGATTTCAGAAGGTCCCCCACAGCTCGCCCATGCTGAGCCTCGACAACGCGATGGATGAGGCAGAGCTGCGCGCCTTCGATGCCCGCGTCCGCGAGTTGCTGGGCGATGAGCCGTTCCGCTACGTCGCCGAACTCAAAATGGATGGCCTGTCGATGGCCGTGCGTTATGAAGACGCTTGTCTCCGGCAGGCCATCACCAGAGGCGACGGCGCCACCGGCGAAGACGTCACCGAAAACGCGCGCACCATCCGCTCTCTGCCCCTGAGCGTTCCCAACGCCGCTTCGAAGTACCCGAAATTCGAAGTGCGTGGCGAAGTGGTGATGAACCGGAGAGCCTTCGAGCGCCTGAACGCGGAGCGCGAGGAGCGGGAGCTGACGCGCTTCGCCAATCCCCGGAATGCCGCCGCCGGCTCGCTGCGCGTGCTGGAGCCGTCCATTACGGCGTCGCGCCGTCTGGATTATTACGCTTATTTTCTGCTCGATACTTCCGGCGCGCCGCTTTTCGACAGTCACTGGAAATCCCTCGAATGGTTGTCGCGTCACGGATTCAAGGTGAATCCGAAGCGCGAAACGTGCGCCGATGTGGAGGAAGCGCTCGATTTCTGCCGCGAATGGGAAGCGCAGCGCGAAACGCTGCCCTACGAAATCGATGGCGTGGTTCTCAAGGTGGACAGCGTGGACCAGCAGCGCCGCCTCGGTTATACCGCCAAGGCGCCGAGATGGGCCATCGCGTTCAAGTATGCGGCCCGCCAGGTCGAGACCGAGGTGACGGATATCTCCGTGCAGGTGGGCCGCACCGGCGCGCTCACCCCCGTCGCGCATCTCGCGCCGCGCGCTGTCAGCGGCGTCACCGTATCCCGCGCCACGCTGCACAACGAAGACGAGATCGCAAGGCTCGGCCTGCAGATCGGCGACACCGTGGTGGTGGAACGTTCCGGCGATGTTATCCCGAAGGTGGTTCGGGTGAAGATGCAGGGCACGCGCCGCCGGCCCTTCCGCATGCCGAAGGAATGTCCCGTGTGCGGCGGCAGAGTGGTTCGCGAGGAAGGCGAAGCCGTAACGCGCTGCATCAACGTAAACTGTCCCGCGCGCCTGAAGGAATCCATCCGCCATTTCGCTTCCCGCGGCGTCATGAACATCGAGGGGCTGGGCGATGCCGTCATCGATCAGCTGGTGGACCGCGGCCTCGTCACCAGCGTCGCCGATCTTTACGACCTCTCGAAGGAGCAGCTTGCCGGGCTCGACCGCATGGGGCCGAAATCCGCGGGCAACCTGTTCAACAAAATCGACCGCTCGCGCTTTTTCGCCATGCCGCGCGTCATCGCGGCGCTGGGCATCCGGTTCGTCGGCGAGCGCACGGCCGAATTTCTCGCGCAGCACTTCGGCAGCCTCGACAAGATTTCCGAAGCCTCGCGCGAGGAACTGATGGAAGCCGATGAAGTGGGTCCGAAGGTGGCCGAAAGCATCTTCACCTTCTTCCGCGAGCCGCGTAATCAGGAACTGCTGCAGAAGCTGAAGGCCGCCAATCTTTCCTTCGAATACACCGCGCGCCGCAAGAAAGATGGCACTCTGGGCGGCCTCACCTTTGTGCTCACCGGCACGCTGCCGACTCTGTCCCGCGAAGATGCGAAGCACCGAATCGAATCCGCCGGCGGCAAAGTGGCGTCTGCCGTCAGCAGGAAGACCAGCTATGTGGTGGCGGGCGATGACGCCGGTTCCAAACTCTCGAAGGCCAAAGAACTGAAAATTCCCGTGATCGACGAGGCCGCGCTGCTGGAGCTTCTGTCCAAAAAATGATGCGCAGACTTTTCGTGGCTATCCTGCTCGCCGGCGGTTTGCTGCGCGCCGATTCCTGGGACACTCTGGTCGACCGGTATTTCAACGAGGCTGTTTTTCCGTACAATCCGAGCGGGGCGACCGAAGCCGGCATCCATAATTTCGACAACTCCACGGAAGATTTTTCACGGGAAACGATTCGGAAAGAAGTGGCCGTGCTGCGCGCCTTCGAGCGCCAGGCCACCGCATTTCCCGACGCGAATCTGAATGAAGAGCAGAAGCTCGATCGCCGGATGCTGGTCTCGCAGATCCGCGCCGGTCTGCTCGGCCTCGAATCCATCCGCATGTGGGAAAAGAATCCGGACACTTATTCGAGCGGAACCACCGAGGCGGCTTTCGTCATCATGGCCCGCAACTTCGCTCCCGCGGCGGACCGTCTCCGGTCTTTGATCTCCCGCGAGCGGCTGATGCTCAGGCTGTTCACTGAGGCGAAGGAGAATCTGAAGAATCCTCCCAGGCTCTACACCGAAATCGCGCTCGAGCAGATGCCGGGCAACATCGGCTTTTTCGAGAAGGATGTGCCCGCCGCCTTCACGGGCGTGCGCGATCCGGGGCTGCTGAAACAGTTTCGGGAAGCGAATGCGGCTGTCATCCAGGGGCTCCGGCAGTACGAAACCTGGCTCAGGAACAATCTGCTGCCGCGGTCGAATGGCGACTTCCGCATCGGGCAGGAAAACTTCCGGCGCAAGCTCGAATACGAAGAGATGGTGGACCTGCCGCTCGACCGGCTGCTCGAGATCGGCTACGCGGATCTCCGGAAAAATCAGCAGTGGTTCAGCGACACCGCGAAGAAAATCGATCCGCATAAGACTCCCGCGCAGATCCTGGCCGAAATGGACAAGGATCATCCCGCGCCGGATCAGCTCCTGAGTTCCTTCCGCAATACCCTCGGCGGGTTGCGGACTTACATCGAGCAGCATCACATCGTTACCATTCCGTCGCAGGTCCTGCCCATCGTGGAAGAGACGCCGCCTTTCATGCGCGCGCTCACCTTTGCCTCCATGGACACGCCGGGACCTTATGAGCAGGTGGCCAAGGAAGCCTTTCTGAACGTCACCCTGCCGGAGAAGAACTGGCCGCCCCGCGAAGTGGAAGAACACATGGCCGCCTTCAACCGCGGCGTCATCGTCAGCACTTCCGTGCATGAGGTCTATCCCGGCCACTATGTGCAGTTTCTCTGGGTGAAGACCGCTCCATCGAAGGTACGCAAGCTCATCGGCGCGAATTCGAATGCGGAGGGATGGGCGCATTACTGCGAACAGATGATGCTGGATGAAGGCTATGGCAACGGCGACCCGAAGCTGCGGCTGGGACAACTGCAGGACGCCCTTCTGCGGGATGCCCGCTACATCGTCGGCATCCAGATGCACCGCGGCCTCATGACGTTCGATCAGGGCGTGGATTTCTTCGTCAAGGAAGGCTACCAGACCCGCACGAACGGCGAGCGTGAGACTAAGCGCGGCGCGTCGGATCCTACTTACCTCTATTACACTCTGGGTAAGCTCGAAATCCTGAAGCTAAGGCAGGACTACAGGAACGCCCGCGGCGCATCTTATAGTCTCGAAGGCTTTCACAATGCCTTCCTCGCGCAGGGATTCCCTCCCATCAGGATCGTTCGCCGCGCCCTGCTGGGAAACGATTCACCGGTCCTGTAACAGGTTTCCAGAACAGCCGGGGCGCAGGATTCGGGCTTGCCGGACCCTGCGCTCACATCCGGATGCCTCAGCCCTGCGTCGGCGGGAAGTTCCGGAACAGCTTCGTCACCGCCTGTTCCAGCTTCGGCCTGTTCTCCTGTGGGTTGCCGGAAATCACCTGTCTCGCGATGCCGCGCCAGATCAGATGCTTGCTGTTGTCGTTGAAGATATCCACCACCAGAGTGCCGACAGGCGTGTACACGGGCTGCGTCGTCGAATAGCCCATGTCCATTCCCCCCATGCCCCATCCGCCCCAGTACCAGCCGCCGTATCCGGGGCCGAATCCGTCATAGAAGGTCTGGAGGCTCTTTTGTTCATGGGTTGCGCCGAATGCGGCGATGGCGGCCTGCCCGCCGGATGGCACTTCCGTCCAGCCCTTTTCTTTTAGCTGCTGATCGACGTCGCGCCGGATTCGGTTGTCCCATAGCTGATTGGAAGCCTGCACCTTCAGCCAGGAGTAAGTGTGGATTTGCGCAAAATTAGCGGAGTGGTTGTAATCAGTTGTAATATGCGCCCCGGCGCACGCAGCGAGGAAAACAATCGGTACGCTCAATCCCGCGCACGTAACCGCGCGCAGTAATCCGTTGGAGTTCTTATTGGTGGGTGTCATATAGTCACTCACCGCCGCTCGTGCATCTGAAAGCCCGCTCGCCGGCCGCGCCTGTCTCCAGCACCCGCGCGTATCACCTCTATCGCGCGCTGGTGACGGCGCCGCCGCCTGGTCGTCTTCCTACCGCGGCTTCAGCACGGACCCGATCCGTTCCCGCACATGCGTCGGATCCGCCAGCAGCAGGTACGTCATGCCGTAGGGAATCAGCGTGCACGCCGCCGCCAGGATCGGATGAATATGCGGCAGCGCGAGCTTGATTCCCCACGCCACTGCCGCGCCCGCGCACGCCGCCGCCCACAATCGCGCCACATAGGCGATTCCGAGCGGCGCCGGGCCAATGCGCCGGGCCAGCGCATGCCGAAGCAGGGAATACTCGATCCACCCGCTCACTCCCGCCGACGCCGTCAGTCCCGCCACGCCCCACTTCGGGTCGATGCCCAGCAGCGGCGGCAGCGGTTTCGCGCAGATATATCCAAGGATGGTGGTCAGCGCCACCCGGATCACCGCGAATTTCAGCGGCGTGCGCGTATCCTTCAGCGCATAGAACGCGCTCGAATAGAGACGTCCCTGCGTGGACGCCAGCAGCCCCACACCGGCGCCCGCCAGTATGCCCCACACCCAGATCGCATCGGAATGCTGGAACCTGCCGCTCTGATAGATCGCCGCGGCCACCAGATCGCCGAGCGCGACGAACGCGACCACGGAAGGTATCACGAAAAACGCGATTCGCCGCAGCCCGTTCACCAGCCGCCTGCGAAGGAACGCCGCGATTTCATCCTCGTGCCCCAGCGCGCTCGACATTTCCGGAAGTTCCGAAGCCGAGACCGACATCCCGAACAAACTCACCGGCAGCAGCGCAAGCGTCTGCGCATAAGCGAGCGCCGTCACGGCGCCCGTAGGCAGCAGGCTCGCCAGCATCGAATCGATGTAGGCGCTCAACTGCACCACGCCCCGGCTCACGAATACCGGACCGAAGTTGTGAATCACAACCTGGACATTCTTCAGCTGCCACGCCAGCGCGACGCGAAGCCGCGGAATCAGCTTCAGTACGGTCGGCAATTGCGCAAAGAACTGCAGCCCGCAGCCTGCAACGGAAGCCCACGCCAACCGCAGCGCCAGCGGTTCCTGCCGGTTATGCGGACCGAACCACAGAAGCGCCGCGATCATCGCCGCGTTCCAAAGCACCCCAACGCTGTAGGAAAGAAAGAAGCGCCGGTGGCTGTTCAGAACTCCAAGGCACCACGCGGAAAGCACCAGCAGACCGCCGCCGGGAAACAGAATGCGGACGATGCGGATCGTCAGTTCGCGCTTCTCGCCTTCGAAGCCCGGCGCAATCGCGTCGATGAAAATCGGCGTCGCCAGCACGCCCACCAGTACGAGCGCCGATGTGATCAGCGCAAGAATCGCGAATACCGCGCCCGCCACGCGGCCCGCTTCTTCCTTGTCGTCGCGAGCCAGCAGTCCCGCATACACTGGAATGAAGGAGGCGGAAAGCACGCCTTCGCCGAAGAGGTTCTGCAGGAAGTTCGGAATGCGCAGCGCCGCGCGGAACGCGTCTGCCACATAGGAAGTCCCGAAGTAATGCGCGAACACGCGGTCGCGTATCAGGCCCGCCAGCCGGCTCAGCAGAATTCCCGCTGCTACCAGCGCGGCTGCCCCGCCGAATCTTCGCGCGGGTTTTGCGGGTTTATTCTCCACCGAAACGGACATCGATTTCTCTTCAGAATCGCATTTCCGCGCTCATTGCATTCGTGCGACTTGTCGTAAACACTCTCACTTAAGAATCCTTCATCCCCTGGTCTGAAACGTGCAGCCTTATGGCTTTCCGCACGCAGGCGAGTGTGGGGGCAGTCTGAACTGAAGAGCCGAGGAGAGGGATGAATGACGCAAAACTTTGATTTTCTTGTTTTTTCTCATCTGCGCTGGGATTTTGTTTTTCAAAGACCGCAACATCTGCTGAGCCGCTTTGCCCGGAGCAATCGTGTAATTTTTATCGAAGAACCGGTTCACGACGATGGCCCGTCGCGTTGGGAGTATCGCGATGCCGCTCCCAACGTCATCGTGTGCCGTCCTCATACAGCCATTGAGTCGCCCGGCTTCTCCTCCGCGCAGTTGCGCGCCATCGCCGGAATTATGGATCAGCTCGTCCGGGATCTCCATCTCGAAAGTTACGTCGCATGGTTTTATACGCCCATGGCTTTGCCGCTCGCCAGCAGTCTTACGCCGAAAGCGGTGGTCTATGACTGCATGGACGAGCTTTCCGCATTCCTTGGAGCTCCGCCTGAACTGATCGAACGCGAACGTGAACTGTTGAAACTCGCCGATCTCGTCTTCACGGGCGGCCCGAGCCTCTATCGCGCCAAGCAGCACCGGCATCCCAACGTTCACTGTTTCCCCAGCAGCGTCGATGCCGATCATTACGCGCAGGCTCGCCCCGGCGTCAACCACGAAGCCGAAGATCAGCGGCATCTTCCGCAGCCGCGCATCGGTTATTTCGGAGTGATCGACGAGCGCCTCGACTACGATCTCATTCGCCGCATCGCCACCGCGCGGCCCGAGTGGCGGATCGCCATGGTCGGTCCCGTCGTGAAGGTCAGTCCCGCCATGCTGCCCCAGCTGCCCAATATTCATTACTTCGGGCAGCGTTCCTACGCGCAGCTTCCTTCCTATATCGCCGGCTGGGACGTCTGCATGCTGCCTTTCGCGCGCAATCCTTCCACGCAGTTCATCTCGCCCACCAAGACCCTCGAGTACATGGCCGCGGAGCGCATGATCGTCAGCACTCCCATTCGCGACGTCGCCGAGCCCTATGGCGGCGTGGTCTTCCTCGGCGATACGCATGAGGAATTCATCGCCGCCTGCGAGACCGCCCTGAACGTGAAGCCTGCCGAACGCGCTTCCCGCGTGCGCGCCATGCGCGGCCTGCTCAGCCGCACCTCATGGGACAACACCGCCGCCCGCATGCTGAAGCTGATCGAAACCGCCATCGCGAAGACGGAGCGGCTGCAGGAAGGCGTCTTCATCCCGGCTGCCGCCCATGCGGAGGCGAAACCGTCCAGAAGCGTTCTCTCCGCCCCGTGGAGAGCGCCTCTTTCCGAAGCCCAGGGCGATTAGGCCGCGCTATTGCCGGTTCAGAGTGGCGACGCGGAAGAACGGCTTCTGTTTCTCCGCGTCATCCATCTGATAGGTCTGCTCCGTCTTTGCCGGATCGTAATCCCGCCACAGCCAGAGCATCTCGTCGGGAAGTTCCGCCGCGCCCTGGCCCGGATTGTGGGTTCCGTGCCCGAAGCTCAGGTGGAAATCGTATCCCTTGAGTTTCAGCGCATTCGCCATGGTGAGGTTCGCCATCGGCCAGCTTCCGAACTGATTCACCAGATCGTTCGATCCATCCTGCAGCCACACCCGGATGTTGCGGTGCGGCTCGCGCAATATCTTGAACGGATAGTCCTGCCCGCCTTCGGTCAGCTGCGGTTCCTGGTGCCACTGAATGCTCGTGAAACTGCCGATCCACGACAGGACCCGGCTGAACTGATCCGGCATGAACCACGCCGCGTTGAATGCGCAGATCCCGCCTGAGGACAATCCCGCGATGGCCCGGCTGTAGGCGTCCTTGCGGATGTTGTATTTCGCCGACACATCCGCAAGAATCTCGTCCCGCAGATACCGGTCATAGGTGTCGCTCACCGTGTCGTATTCAATGCTGCGCATCGCCTTGCTTCCCACCTTGCCGGGATTGATGAACACGCAGATCATCACCGGAATCTTCTTGTCGTGGATCAGATTGTCCACTACGTTCAGCACGCCGTGGTCGGGATTGCGGGTCGCGTAACCGGCCCCGTCCTGAAACACCATCAGCGCGGCGGGAACATTCGGGTTGTAATCGTTGGGCACGTAGATCTGATACTCGCTCGTCATGCCCTCATAGATTTTGCTGGTGTGGGTGATCCTGTCGGAAAGCTTTCCTTCCTTCACCCCGGGAAGCAGATAGGAAAGCGGCGCAAACGCGGGCATATCCAGCACGCCCCCGAACTTCTCGCTGTTCACCAGATAGTAGAACGAATGCAGCTTCCCGAGATCGGTCACCAGCGCCGTCGTGTACCACAGGTTGCTGTTGGGGACGGGGCGCATCTGCGGCCCCGGCGCATCGTCCACATAGAGCATCGGGATGCTGCTGGCCTCCAGCGCAAAAAAGAAATCCGCGCCCTGGCCCGTCCACGCCGTTCCCTGTTTCAGTTGCTGCTCGGTGAATGTGTTGTGGATGGCCTCCGGAAGCTTGTCAGAGGCTCCCTTCGCCATGTCTACCAGCTGCAGTGCGCTGGATTTCTCGGCCGCCCCTGCCGCAAGGGCAGTTATCATGGCGCCGAAAAGTGCGAACAGTGCCTTCTTTCCCATGTATGAGCGCAATATATCGCACTGGAATGCGCGCGCCCGAAGCGTTGTGTCCCTGATATGATGACGCCGATGGTCCAGCCGTTCAGGTTGCTCGGGTGGAGTGTGCTCGTCCTCGGTTTTTGCGGCGCCGCGTTCGCCCAGTCCCGGGATGCGGAGTTGTTCGAAAAGGAAATCCGCCCCGTACTCGTCGAGAAGTGCTATGGATGCCACTCCTCGAAGCTTAGGGCGCCCATGGGCGGTCTGGTTCTCGATACCAAAGCCGGCCTGAAGAGCGGTGGCAACGGCGGCGCCATCGTCGTACCGGGCGATCCCGCCGCCAGCCGGCTTTTGAAGGCGCTCAGCTATAACGATACAGACCTTCGGATGCCGCCCACCGGCAAGCTCCCCGATGAAAAGATCGCCGCGTTCGCCGAATGGATCAGGGCCGGCGCCGTCGATCCGCGCACAGACGCCGCCGCCGCTTCCTCCGCTCCCGCGCCGAAGCGCGGAATGGATATCGAAACCGGCCGCAAATGGTGGGCATTCCAGCCCGTGGCGCCGGTCGCCGCGCCCCATGTTCGCGAACGCCGCTGGCCGAAGCAGAAGATCGATTACTTCATCCTCGCGAAGCTCGAGCAAAACAAGCTTAAGCCCTCGCCGGTCGCCGATCGCCGCACTCTCATCGAGCGCGCATCGCTCGATCTCACCGGTCTCCGCCCCACTTATGAGGAAGTCCAGGCGTTCGTCTCGGATAAGTCGCCCGACGCCTATCCGAAGCTCATCGAGCGGCTGCTCGCTTCACCCCACTATGGCGAGCGCAGGGGCCGTTACTGGCTGGATGTCGCCCGCTATGGCGAAGACAATCCCACCTCGGAAGCCACCAATCCGCCTTATCCCTTCGCCTGGCGCTATCGCAACTGGGTCATTCAGGCCGTCAATCAGGACGTTCCCTACGACCGTTTTGTGAAACTGCAGCTCGCCGCGGATCAGATGCCCAATGTGCAGCGTGACGACTTGCGCGCTCTCGGTTATCTCGGCGCCGGACCCACCTATCACAAGGATGCCCGTCTCTCCCGGGACGTCATCGAAACTCTTTACACGGACGACTGGGACGAGCGCGTCGACGCCGTTTCCCGCGGCATCATGGGCCTCACGGTCGGCTGCGCCCGCTGCCACGATCACAAATTCGATCCCATCCTCACCAAAGACTATTACGCCCTTGCCGGCGTCTTTGCTTCCACCGTGGCCGCCCCGCGGCCCATCGCCCAGGTCGATCCCGCCACCGAAGCAAAGTTCATGGACACCGCCCAGCGGCTGTTCTTCCTCAGCTACGTCGCCAACCTCATGCACAATGAGCCGGGCAGCAAGCCGGAAGAAGCCGCAAAGAAATCGGTGAAATACACGGAGGAGATGTACAAGGTCCGGGATTCGATGTCTTCGCTGAAGGAAACGAATCCGGAGCTCTGGGCCTATCTCGACCGCCTTGCCCGAGCGCCGCGCCTCACGCCGTCGGCCCCGAAACCGCCCGCTCCCGCCGCTTCCGGGTCGGCTCCTGCCGAAACGGCGCAGGCTCCCTCGGCTCAGCCGAAACCGGCCGCATTCCCGTCCCGCCCGCCGCGGCGTCCCGCCGTCTCGAACGAACCTTTCATGCAGTCGGTTTTCGATGCCGGCGTCTGGGTGGATGGCGCTGATCCCGATCTCACCGTGCCCCAGGTCAAGCCCGGCGTGCCGCGCGACATGCACATCCTCCCGCACGCCAACGTCGCCGCTCCCGGCGCCCTCGCGCCCCGCGCGTTTCTCACCGTCCTTTCGAAGGGCGACAAGCGCTTTACTCACGGCTCCGGCCGCATCGATCTCGCCAACGACATCTTCAGCGACGCCGCTCCGCTCGCCGCCCGCGTCATCGTCAACCGCGTGTGGGCCTGGCACTTCGGGCAGCCCCTCGTGAACACTCCGAGCGACTTCGGCGTCCAGGGCGAACGGCCGTCTCACCCCGCGCTGCTCGACGATCTGGCCGCGCGTTTCATCGCCAGCGGCTGGTCGCTCAAATGGCTGCATCGCGAGATCATGCTCTCCGCCGCCTACATGCAGTCGAGCCACCCGCGCGCCGATATCGGCGATACCGATCCCACCAATCGCCTGCTGTGGCGCATGAACCCGCGCCGCCTCGATATCGAGGCTTATCGCGACAATCTGCTGAAAGCCACTTCCATCCTCGATGAGTCGATGTACGGCATCTCCGTCGATCTCGATGCCCCCGAAAATCATCGCCGCACCGTCTATGGGCGCGTCAGCCGCGGCCGTCTGAATACCCTTCTCGCGCTCTACGATTTTCCGGACCCCACCATGAGCGCGCCCTCGCGCGACCTCACCACTTCGCCCCTTCAGCAACTCTTCGTCATGAACAGCCCGTTCATCGAAGATCGCGCCAAAGAGCTGGTAAAGTGCGCCGAAGCCGATCCCGATCCTTCGGCAAAGGTCCGCGCCATGTACCGTCGTCTGTTCCAGCGCGATCCGGATCCCAAAGAGCTCGACCTCGCGCTTTCCTATCTGGACAAAGCGCCGCCCGAACAATACGCGCAGGCGCTGCTTGCCACCAACGAGGAGATTTTCTGGCCATGATCGATCCGCAACCGCTTTCCCGCCGCAACTGGATCAAGTCCATCTCCGGCGGCCTCGGCTATGCCGGCCTGCTCGGCATGCTGCAGGATGAAGCGCTGCGCGCTGCGCCCGCGCCCACGCTGGCCGGCGCCGCCGTCCCGAAATTCCCCAACTTCCCGCCGAAGGCGAAGCACAACATCGTCCTCTTCATGGTGGGCGGCCCCTCGCAGCTCGACATGTTCGATATCAAGCCGTCGCTGCTCAAATATCAGGGCCAGCGTCCGTCTTCGGTCGATCTCCGCACCGAGCGCACCACCGGCGGCCTGCTCCCTTCGCCGTTCGAATTCAAACAGCACGGCCAGGGCGGCGTGTATGTCAGCGAGCTGCTGCCCAACCTCGCCACTGTCATTGACGATATCTGCGTCGTCAAGTCGATGTACACGTTCAATCCCACCCACACGCCCGCCCGCAGCTTGTTCCACACCGGCAACATCGCCGCCACCCGGCCCTCCATGGGCGCGTGGATCTCCTACGGGCTTGGCACCGAAAACCGCAACCTGCCCGGCTTCGTCGTGCTCAGCCCCGGACCCGGCGGCGGCGGTCTGGCCCGTTCCGGCTTCCTGCCCGCGAAGCATCAGGGCACTTATTTCGACGATTCCTTCGTCGAGCCGGACAAAATGATCCGGTACCTGAAGAACACCGAGCTCGACAAGGACACCCAGCGCCGCCAGCTCGATCTCGTCCAGGCGCTCAATCGCGATCACGAGCAGCAGTTCGGCCAGGACGAGTTCCTCGAAGGCCGCATCCAGTCCATGGAAACGGCTTATTCCATGCAGTTCGAAGCCACAGACGTCTTCGACATCCGCAAGGAATCCGAAGCCGTCCGCGCCGAGTATGGCGACACGCCTTTCGCCCACGGCTGTCTTCTCGCCCGCCGTCTGGTCGAGCGCGGCGTCCGCACCGTTCACGTCTACTACGGTCCGGGCCAGCCCTGGGACGATCATTCGCACATCAGCAGGAACCTGAAACAGCGCTGCCCGGATATGGATCAGGCTTCCGCGGCTCTGGTTCGCGATCTCAAGCGCCGCGGCCTGCTCGATGAAACGCTCGTCGTCTGGGGCGGGGAATTCGGCCGTACCCCGGTTTCCGAATCCGGCGATGGCCGCGATCACAACCCCTATGGCTTCACCATGTGGCTCGCCGGCGGCGGCGTCAAAGGCGGCATGGCCTATGGCGAGACGGATGAATTCGGTTTCAAAGCCGTCGAAAACCCCGTCTCCATCCACGATCTCCACGCCACCATGCTGAACCAGCTCGGCATCGATCACACGAAGCTGACTTTTCGCTATGCCGGCCGCGATTTCCGCCTGACCGATGTCTACGGCGTCGTCTGCAAAGACATCCTCGCCTGAACCCGCGGGCGTCGCCATCGGGCCGCTGCTCCCGGACGATTGGGAGCGCGTGCGCGCGATTTACCTCGAAGGCATCGCCACCGGCAACGCGACTTTCGCCACCGAAGCGCCCCCCTGGGAGCAGTGGGATGCCGCCCATCGCGCCGATTGCCGCCTCGTCGCCCGCCAGAACGGCAGCGTGATCGCCTGGGCGGCGCTCAGCCCCGTCTCTTCCCGCTGCGTCTATGCCGGCGTCGCCGAAGTCAGCGTTTATGTCGCGGCATCGGCGCGCGGCAAAGGCGCCGGCCGGGCCATCCTCAACGCGCTCGTCCACGCCTCGGAGCGCGCAGGCATCTGGACCCTGCAGGCCGGCATCTTCCCGGAAAACACCGCCAGCGTCGAACTGCACAAGCGCTGCGGCTTTCGCATCGTCGGCGTGCGCGAAAAGCTGGGCCGGATGGACGGCCGCTGGCGCGATGTTCTGCTGCTCGAACGCCGCAGCCCCGCCCTTTGATCCCCTCGAAATCAGTTTCGTACCGGAACCGTTTGTGCGCGCTTTTGTGGCTAATCTCCCCGAATTATCTTGAAATCCGCTTCAGCGGCGACGAAACTGAATGGATTGAAAATCGCCGCCGCCGCTCTCGCCCCGTGCTGTTTTCTCCTGCTGCTGCCGGCGCTCTCCGCCGCGCAATCTTCCACTGGCGGCGCTGGCGCTGCGGCGCAGGCCGGTCGCGAACTGCTCGCCGGCCGTTACGAAGCCGCCATCCCGCTTTTTTCGAAGCTCGCCGGCGATGAGCCCGGCAACGGCGCCGCCTGGTATGGACTGGTCCTCGCGCAGCTCAGGGCGCATCACGCGCGGGACGCTTACGCGAGCGCCGGACAGGCACTGGCCAAAGCCGGAGCCACCGCCGGCGCCCGGACCGCCGCGGGCATCGCCGCCTTCCGGCGCGGCGAAATCCCGGAAGCAGGAAGATTCTTTGCCGCGGCGCTCAGGATCGATCCCGACAATCCCGCCGCGCTCACCGGACTCGCCCGCGTCTCTTCCGCGGTCTCCATGTTCGGCAACGCCAGCCAGTTGCGCCTTCGCGCCTCGAAATCTGCTCCGGACGATCCGGAACTGAAAGTGGCGTACGCGGACACCGTGAAGGGCGGAGCGCATATTGCCGCTCTTCGCGCCGCTCTCGCCAGGCTCGATCCCGCCTCCGAACAGGCTGCCCGCCTCCGGGTCCACATCGCGAATGACGTGGCCCTCGGGGACCGCAGGCTCAATCGGCTCGTCAGCCCTTACCAGAGCGAAAGCGTCAAGCTCTTTCTGATTCTCGATGGCGTGCGAAACCCCATCGGCGCCGGCCTTGTGGTGCGCCTGAACGGCAAACAGACGGCTCAGTTGCTCCTCGACACCGGCGCCACCGGCATCAGCATTTCCCCGAAACTGGCGGAGAAAGCCGGCCTCGAAGTCGTCAGCGGCGCAGCGGGTGAAGTCAAAGGCATCGGCGACGGCAAAGTCCAGTCCTCCATCGACTACATCGCTCAGAAACTCCAGATCGGCAATCTCGAATTCGCCGATTACTCCCTGTCCGCATTCCGTTCCGCGAAATCGGCCCATTACGATGGCCTCATCGGTCCGGACGCGCTCTCCCGGTTTCTCGTCAGAGTCGATTTTCCGCACCTGGAGATGTCGCTCGAGCCGCGGCCCGTGTCGTCTGCGGCCGATTCGAACCAGCCATCGGGCCCCGTCAATGCCAGTCCGAAGCTGGCCGAAGGCTTCTCGCGCTTATACCGGATCGGCGATCATCTCTTCGTCCCCACCTTCATCAACGACGCCGCGAAGCCCGTCCTCTTTCTCGTCGATTCCGGCTCCAGCACCAACATCATCGACGTGGATACCGCGCACGAATTCACCCACACCAGCAACGATCCCCGCCTGCTCGTGAAAGGCGTCCAGGGCAGCGTGCGCGATGCGTGGCGCGCCGGCAGGCTTTCGCTCCGGTTCGCCAATTTCCGGCAGGACAACCCGGACCTGATCGCGATGAGCCTCGACAGTTTGAGCGAAGACATGGGCGTGGCCTGTGCGGGCATTCTGGGCATGCCAACCCTCAGCCATCTCGTCGTCACCCTCGATTACCTCGAAGGCGCCATCCGCTTCGACTACAACAAGCCCCGCTGACCCCGCTATTTCGCGGGCTTCGCGCTCAAATGCGCGTAGAACCCCATGTCCTCGCCCGTCAGCATCTTGGTCGCGAAGATAATCTGCCCGGTGTGCTGCGCGAAATGCTCCACCACGTGGTACACGGCCGAAACGCCGGTCACCTTGTACGTCTGGATCGCATATTCCGCCGTCAGTTTCGCGGTGTCCAGCGCTTCGATCACCCGAACCGCTTCTTCCACTGCGCTTCTCAGATGCGCCGTCAGCTCCGCCGCGCCGCCTCCGCCGCGCGCCGCGAACTCTTCATCCCGCCGCCGCACATCCTCGCTCCCGCCGAGCTTCGCCACAATCCACTGCCGCACATTCCCCGCCAGATGCAGCGTCAGATTGCCCACCGCATTCTGGTTCTCCCCGC
>DAIDJK010000029.1 GCA_027450225.1 Bryobacterales bacterium
TTCTCCTGCCGCATGGAGATAACATCCGCGATCCCCGAGCTTCAGGATCACCCGATGCGCCCCAAGAGCGGCAACTTCGGCCGCAATCCGCGGCGCGTCTTCGAGTTCGATGCGGCCGGGCTCGCGCGCCAGCAGCATGAATGCCTCCGCTTCATTCGGCGTCAGGATGTCCACGTTGCGCAGCAGTTCGGGCGGCAGCGTCTGCGCGGGAGCGGGGTCGAGAATCGTGGTGGCGCCTTCTTCGCGCGCCATGGCGAGCGCCGCGGCGACCGTCTCCAGCGGATTCTCCAGTTGGAACAGGACGACTTTCGCGCCGCGCATCACGCGCCGCATGGCTTCCACATCGGCCGCCCGCAGATCGTTGTTCGCGCCCGAGGCAACCACGATCTGATTCTGACCGCCGGGCCCGACGGCGATGAGCGCGACGCCGGTGGCGGCCGAGCGCGAGGCGTGTACCGCGGAAACATCCACGCCGGCTCCGGCGAGGCTGGCCTTCAGGTGATCCGCGAACAGATCGAGACCGACGCGCCCGATCATCTTCACATTTACCGACGCCGCGCCGAGTTTGCCCGCCGCCACCGCCTGGTTTGCGCCCTTGCCGCCGGGAATCATCTCGAAGCCGAAGCCGAGAACCGTCTCGCCGGGCGCGGGCAGGCGGCTGGCGCGCACCACGAAGTCCATGTTCAGACTTCCGACCACGACGACGGCTGGCTTCATCTCGCCGGCTTCATTTCGCGAAATCGATACCGAAGCGCTTCAGTTCTTCCGAGTAATAGCGGCGATGGAGGATGTCCCACTCTTCGCTGCCCTCGGGCACGTCGCGCTTGATGGACCGGACTTTTTCGCGCGCGGCGCGATCGGCGCGCTCTTCAATCTGCAGAATGTCGGTGAACGCTTTCACCACTTCGAGCCGCGCTTCGTTCTCGCTCTTGTCCCGCTTCAGCCTCATGTCGCGGGACTTCCGCATGGCCGCAATCAGCTTGTGGGAAATGTCCGTGATCTTGTCGCGCGACAGTTTCATGTTGTCGCCCGTATCGCGGCCGGACGCGCGCACGATCTTGCGCTGCTGCACGAGAGTGTTCTTGATCTTGCGAAACATGTCCTGATAACTGACGCCTTCGCGGCGCATGTATTCGCTGTACTGATCGAGCAGGTCGCGAACTTCGTCGTTCAGCTTGTCCTCCGCCGCAAGTTCGTCGCTGACGATCTGATCGACGAGTTCAGCGACGCGGTCAGGAGCGGGCGTCTCGATCGTTCCGGGCGTAAGACGCCGCACGATCTGACGCGAGAGGTACGAGACAAACTCGCGGGGAAGCAGCATTATTCAAGGTTCCCGCACAGTTTAGCACCGGGCGAAAGGCGGCCTGTGTCCGGCAGGGCCGCTGGCCGGCAGCCCGCCAGCCTGGCAGAGCGGGCCCGGCGGCAAGTTGAATCGTGGCGCGCCCTGGTATCCTCGAACTAATGAGCCCTGAAGCATCGGGCCCGGAACGATCTGGGTATCCTCCGGCCGGCTTGCGTCACCTTGTCGCCGGAATCGCGGCCGGGGTCGCAGGCGCGATTTTCGTCGCCGCCTTTTTCATGCTCGGCTCGCTCTGGTATCACCGCTCGGCCTGGCTGACCACGAATCTCTTCTCGACCGCCTTGTTCGGGCCGGACGCCTACGTGAACCGTTTCGTCTCCACTTCGCTCGCGGGCGTGGCGATCATCGTTGTGCTGTTTGGGGTTTCGGGAGCGATCTGGGGTCTGATTTTCCGCGATCGCATTCCGCGCCACATCCTGCTGACAGGCGCGATTTGCGGCGCGATCACGTACTTCGTGGTCTTCGATCTGGTGTGGAAACACTTCGCTCCGTATTTCTGGCTCTACGCGCCGGAGCGCGAACTGGAGTTTGCCAGCATCGTCTGGGGAATGATCGCGGCCCGGTCGCCGATCTTCGCCTCGCGCATGCGGCATGCGAGCGCCGCGGCGGTGGCTCAGCAGGCGGAAGTGGCGGAAGTCAGAAGCGGGGAAGTGATCCGGTAGAGCGGCTGATCGAGCAATTGATGCCGCAGCCACTGGGCCGGCGGCGGCGCCTGGCTTCCGGCTCGGGCGGGCTGCTTCATGCGCGTTTCGAGCAGGCAATCCTGCCCGAAGGCATGGCCTTCCACCCGGACGCCTGACGCGGAGCGCACCACGCGGTAAGCCGCATCGGCTCCGGCGTCGGCCGCGGCCGCATCCAGCCGGAACGCCTGGTTCATCAGGATGCGCATTCCGCCGTCGCGGCTCATCAGAACGGCGAATTCGTCGGGCCCGTTGGACGAGGCGGTGGCCGCCACGTCGAGAATCTGCCGGGCGTTTTCGAAGAAGCTCTCCACTCGAAAACCTTATCGGCGCGCCGGCGGCGAATTAGAGTACGGTTTCTAACTCCCGCAGTTCCATGTGTTTGCCTCCGCCTGATAGGGTCGGAAGAAGTGGGATTATGTCCGTAAATCCAGCCGACCGGCCAGGCCCGGTATCACGCCTGAGCGAACACCGGCTCCTTGTGGAGCGTTCCGCGCTGCTCGATTCAGCCGGGGACGGCATCTACGCGATCGACCGGGACGGCATCTGCACGTTCGCCAACCGCGCGTTGGCGGCGCTCACCGGGTATTCGATCGAGGAGTGCCTCGGCCGGAACATGCACGACCTGATCCACGCGCGCCGGCCCGATGGCTCGCCTTATCCGGTGACCGAATGTCCCATTTACCGGTGCGTGGAGAACGGCGCCGGCGCGCATGTGGACAACGAGGTGGCGTGGCGCAGGGACGGCAAGCCCATCCCGGTGGAATATTCGACCGAACCGATCGTGATTGAAGGCGCGGTGGAAGGCGCCGTGGTCACCATGCGCGATATCAGCGAGAGACGCCGTTCGCGGGAGGCGCTGCAATCCTCCGAACGGCGTCTGCGCCTGGCGCTCGAAGCCGGCCGCATGGGGACGTGGCTTTGGGATGCGGCGCTGAACCAGGTTCACTGGGATGAAGCGCTCGAAAGAATCTACGGCCTCGAGCCCGGGGCGTTCGGAGGGACGTTCGACGCTTTCCTCGCGATGGTCCATCCCGATGACCGCGCGCTGGTGATCGAGAAGATCGGGGAGGCCGGCCGGCAGGGTTCGGATTATGAAATCGAATTCCGCATCGTGCAGCCGAACGGCGCGATCCGCTGGATCGACGACCGCGGCCAGGTACTGTTTGACGAGACGGGCAAGCGCATCGGCATAACGGGGGTGGGCTGGGATTCGACGGCGCGACGCGAAGCCGAACAGGAACTGCGGGAGAGCGAAGCCCGCAACCGGGCGGTACTCGAAACCGCGCTCGACGGCATCATTTCGATCGATGACCAGAGCCGCATCATCGAATTCAACGCCGCCGCCGAACGCATGTTCGGCTATCGCCGCGAGGATGTGCTCGGCCAGCCGATGCCGGACTTCATTATTCCTCCGGCGCTGCGGCAGGCGCACTGGGAAGGACTGGCCCGCTATCTGGCGACCGGCCACGGCGCGGTGCTGGGGCAGCGGGTGGAGATTTCCGCCATGCGGGCCGGCGGGTCTGAGTTCCCGGTGGAACTGGCGATCAGCCGCATCTCCGGCGACCGGCCCACGTTCACGGCCTACCTGAGGGACATCACGGAGCGCCGCCAGCATGAAGCGCAGCTGAAGACCGCGCGGGACGCGGCGGAGGAGGCCAACCAGGCGAAGAGCCAGTTTCTCGCCAGCATGAGCCACGAGTTGCGGACGCCGCTCAACGCGATCATCGGGTACAGCGAGATGCTGCAGGAAGAAGCATCGGAGCTGGGCACGGCGGATCTGCTGCCGGATCTCGGCAAGATCCACACCGCCGGCCGGCATCTGCTGGATCTGATCAACGATGTGCTCGATCTTTCGAAGATCGAAGCCGGGCGCATGGAGCTGTTTCGGGAAACGTTCGATATCTGCGGCGCCGTGCGGGATGTGGTGGACACCGCGTCGCCGCTCGCGCAGAAGAACGGCGACGACCTGATCCTGAACTGCCCCGAGGATATCGGGACGATGTTCGCCGATCTGACGAAGGTTCGACAGGTGCTGCTGAATCTTCTTTCGAACGCGGCGAAGTTCACGCAGAACGGAACCATTCGCGTGGATGTGGAGCGGCGCAAGGAGGCCGAAAAGATCGTGTTCCGGGTTTCGGACAGCGGCATCGGCATCGACCCGGACAGCGTGGAGCGGCTGTTCGAGCCTTTCGAGCAGGCCGACGCCTCGACTTCGCGGCGCTATGGAGGAACCGGGCTCGGGCTTGCGCTCTCACGCCGTTTCTGCAGGCTGATGGGCGGCGATCTGATGGCGACGAGCGAGCCAGGCAAGGGATCGGTTTTTGCGGTGGAGTTGCCGGTGAACGTGGCAGCGCTGTCCGGCGAACCGGCGCCGCGGTCCCAGGCCGATCCGCAGCCCGGCGCGGACGTGCTGGTGGTGGACGACAACCCGAACGCGCGCGATCTTCTCGACCGCACGCTGCGCAAGGAAGGCTACCAGACGGCGCTTGCATCGAGCGGCATCGAGGCGCTCGAGATGGCGCGCCAACTGCGGCCCGCGGCGATCACGCTCGATGTGATGATGCCCGGCATGGATGGCTGGGCCGTGCTGGGGCAACTCAAGACCGATCCGCTCACCTGCGACATCCCGGTGATCATGGTGACGGTTCTGGAGGACCGCAACCTGGCGTACTCGCTCGGCGCGTCGGATTACCTGACCAAGCCGATCGACCGCGAACGTCTTGCGACCATCCTGCGCAAGCACCACTGCGGCCGCACGCCCTGTCCGGTGCTGGTGGTGGAAGACGATGCGGGAAGCCGCCGTTTTCTGCGGAGCATTCTGGAGCATGAAAGCTGGCAGGTGGAAGAAGCGGAAAACGGCGTAGCGGCGCTCGAATGGCTGAATTCCAGCGGCGTGATGCCGGAGCTGATCCTGCTGGACCTGATGATGCCGACCATGGACGGCTTCGAACTGGTGAACGCGCTGCGGATCAATCCGGTCTGGAGCCAGATTCCGATTATCGTGATTACGGCGAAGGACCTGACCGAAGAAGACCGGGCGCGGCTGAACGGCCAGGTGCAGCGCATTCTTACAAAGGGGCGTTTCGACCGCGAAGCGCTGCTGGGAGAATTACGGCGCGCACTGACGGCGCAGAAGCAAGGCGAACCGATCCACTAAGACTGGCTTAAATGGAAGCCGGCTTGAACGGAAGCCGGCTTAAACGGATTTCGTGGTTCCGCCGTCGGCATCGATCAGAGAACCGTGAATGTACCGGCCAGGCGGGCTGAGCACGAAGGCGACGAGCGCGGCGATGTCTTCGGGCTCGCCGACCTTGAGGATATTCTCTTCGCGCACGAAAGTTTGGAGCGCCGAGGGAGGATCGATGCCGCGTTCGCGGGCGAGCGTGTCGAGCCTGCGGGTGAGCCGGTCCGTTCGCACGGGGCCGGGGTTGATGGTGTTCACCTGCACCTGATCCCGCACGCCAATCTCGGCCATCGCTTTGGTGAAGGAAAGCAGCGCGGCGTTCACCGAACCGCCG
>DAIDJK010000030.1 GCA_027450225.1 Bryobacterales bacterium
CGTGAGAATTGACGTATGCACAATAGGTACGTACACTTGAGGTGTGAGCTTCGAGTGGGATGAGGCGAGCAAGGCCGGGATCAATTACCGCAAACACGGCGTCCGCATGCCCGAAGCGATCCAGGTTTTTGACGACCCATACGCGATCACGATCAGGGATGAAGAATCCGATCCGAACGAGCAGCGATTTGTCACGCTTGGCATGGGTACGATGGGCCGCTTGCTCGTGGTCGTGTACACGTGGCGCGGCGAGAACATTCGCATCATTTCGGCGCGCCCTGCCGAAGCCCATGAACGTGAGCAGTACGAGGCAGAACGATGAAAGACCGATACGATTTCAGCAAGGGAAAACGGGGCAGGGTCGTCCAGCCCGAGCCTGAGCCCGAAGGCAAGGTCCGCATCACCATCCGGCTCGATCAGGACATCGTGGATCGATTCTTGCAGATGGCGGAAGCATCGGGCGGCGGCACCGGGTATCAGACGCTTATCAACGCCGCACTCAGAGAATACCTCGACGGTAAGGCGCCACGGTTCGAGGATGCGCTGCGACGCATAATCCGTGAGGAGTTGAAGTCCAGTGCGGCGTGATTTGCATCGACTCGCGCTACTCCTGCTCGCTTCGGCGACGGTGATGCTGGCCGCTGAAGGCCGCGCGCAGCCGGAAGAGTGGAATATTCCCGAAACGGTTCGTGACCGTTTGACACGGGAACTCGCGCCCGGGTACCGCCTCGTCGCTCATCTCATCCGTTCTACCTGCGTGGCGACTTCGACGGCGATGGACGGATTGACTACGCATTCCTGGTCGAGCAGAAGACAACGCGTAAGGTCGGGATTGCCATTCTGCTGAACGGCCGTAACGCACAATCGCAACGCGTTCTGGGGGCTGGGCAGACGTTTCGTTTTGCTTCCAGTAATGGGGACGACTTCTCTTTCATGGACGCTTGGCAAGTTCAGGAAAAAGGGCCAGTCGAAAGGGGGTTCCACAGGAGCACCAGCGCCTCGGCTGATTGGAGACGCAATCCTCGTCATCAAGAAGGAAGCAGCCAGCGGATTGATTTACTGGGACGGACAGAAGTTCCGATGGTATCAACAGGGCGACTGATGCGCCCAGCACCTGCCCCCAAACCGGCGTGAGAGGAGAAGACGACATCCAGTCGATTCAATCCCCCCGCGCCTACCGCATGGCATTCGGAACCGTTGCGGAGTCCCTTTCGACAGTCGATTTCCGGTTCGGACGCAGTTTGGACGCAGTTCGAAATTTCGAGCGAATTTCGAAATGCTTGAATTTTGTATAAGTGCTTCGTTTTGAGGGTGGTGGCCAGGGACGGAATCGAACCGCCGACGCCAGCCTTTTCAGGGCTGCGCTCTACCAGCTGAGCTACCTGGCCGTTTTGGGAAGGACTGCCCGGAAAGGAACCTCCAGTATACCAGGTTTCAGGCCGGTTGCAGCTTTCCGAGTTCCTCGGCGCTCGCCTGCTCCACGTCCGCGTGCAGACTGTTCCCCTGCGCGTCCATGGTCACAATCGCCGGGAAGTTGTTGACTCGAAGATGCCACATCGCTTCGGGGATTCCGAACTCCATCAGATTCACCCCCAGCACTTCTTCCACCGTCCTCGCGTAATACTGCGCGGCGCCTCCGATCCCGTTCAGGTACACCGCGCCGAACTCTTTCAGGGCCGCGGACGTCTTCGCCCCCATTCCGCCTTTGCCGATTACCGCGCGTACCCCGTAGCGCCGGATCACGTCCGCCTGGTAAGGTTCCTCGCGGATGCTCGTCGTAGGACCGGCGGCCTTCACCCGCCACTTGCCGTCTTCCTTCAGCATCACCGGCCCGCAATGGTAAAGCACCGCGCCGTTCAAATCCACCGGTGGCGGATTCTTCATAAGATGCGCATGAACGGCATCGCGGCCCGTATACATCTCGCCACGAATCAGCACCACGTCGCCCACTCTTAATGACCGCACCTGTTCTTCGGTCAGCGGCGCAGTCAGCACCACTTCACGTCCGCTCAGCGGGAAACCTTCGCCCCGGGTCATTCTTTCGAGCGGCCGCGAAGGATCGCGATATATCCATGATGTAATCGCGCCGGTTTGCGCATCCAGCTTCACGCCGAGGCGCCGGAACGCCCAGCACTCATACGCCACCGATACGAAAAAGCTCGCCGGAAGCCGGTTCGCAGCCGTGATCTTGCACCCGATCAGCGACACGTTTCCGCCGAATCCCATCGCGCCCACGCCAAGTTCGTTCGCCTCGCGCATCACGCGCGCCTCGAGTTCGGCGAGAGCGGCATTCGGATTCACATCGTCCAGCGTGCGAAAAAGCTGCTGTTTCGCCAGATCGTAACCGTGTGCGCGGTCGCTTCCGATGCAAACTCCCAGCGCTCCCGGCGCGCACCCCTGCCCCTGCGCCTGCCACACCGCGTGCAGCAGACACTTCCTGACGCCCTCCAGATTCCTGTCGGCGCGGCCCAGCCGGTCCAGATTCGCCGGCAGCGAGTATTGAATATTCTTGTTCTCGCAGCCGCCGCCCTTCAGGATCAGCTTCACTTCGATCTCCGGCTGCTCCCATTGCTCGAAATGAATTACCGGCGTGCCTTCGCCCAGATTGTTTCCGCTGTTGGCGCCGGTAATCGAATCCACCGAATTCGGCCGCAGTTTCCCGCGCCGCGTCGCCTCCGCCACCGCGCTGCGGATCGCCTCCGCAATCCGAATCTGATTCACGCCGACGGGAGTATGCACGTAAAACGTCGGCATGCCGGTGTCCTGGCAGATCGGCCCCTCATCATTGGCCGCCATGTCGATGTTCGAAAAGATGATGTTGAGCGCCTGCGACGCCTGCGTGCCCGGCCTTTCCGCCACGCCCGCCGCGGCCATCGCGGCCCGTACATCCGGCGGCAGGTTCGTCGCGGTTTGCGTGATCAGTTCAACCAGACTGCCTTCAAGAAATTGCATGGAATCTAACATTCTAACGGCGAAGCGCTGCCGCGGCGCACGGGCGCCACTCGGGCGGCTCGTTGTGCGTGCCTAAGCCAGGAGTCGTGCGGCCGGTTTGGCGAAGTAGGTCAGGATGAAATCCGCGCCGGCGCGCCGTATCGAAGTCAGTGTTTCCAACATCGCCCGCTCCAGATCGATCCATCCGTTTGCCGCCGCCGCCATAATCATCGAATATTCGCCGCTCACCTGATAGGCGGAGATCGGTACATCGAAACGGTCGCGCGCCTCGCGGATCAGATCCAGATAAGCCAGCGCCGGCTTCACCATAATCATGTCCGCGCCTTCCTCCAGATCGAGCGCAATCTCCCGCATTGCCTCGCGCGCATTCGCCGGGTCCATCTGATAAGAGCGCCGGTCGCCGAACTGCGGAGCCGAATCCGCCGCCTCCCGAAACGGCCCGTAGAAGACTGAGGCAAACTTCGCCGCGTACGAAAGAATCGGAATTTTCGCGTACCCGGCGCCATCCAGCGCTTTCCGGATCGCCGCCACGCGCCCGTCCATCATGTCGGATGGCGCCACGACGTCCGCGCCTGCTCTCGCGTGCGACACGGCGCTCTTCGCCAGCCATTCCAGCGTCGCGTCGTTGTCCACGTCGCCATCCACCACCAGGCCGCAATGCCCGTGGCTCGTATACTCGCAGTTGCAGACGTCGGTCATCACCAGCAGACCCGGCGCCTCCCGCCTGATGGCCCGGATCGCGCGCTGTACAATGCCCTGGTCGTCATAAGCTCCCGAGGCCAGCTCATCTTTCGTTTCCGGCAACCCAAAAAGGATGATGCCGCCGATGCCCAGAGACTTTATCTCCCGGCATTCCTCCACAGCACTATCGATCGAGAGCTGGCATTGCGGCGGCATCGATCCGATCGGGCGCCGCACGCCTTCTCCGGGACATATAAAAAGCGGCAATACGAAATTCGCCGGATCGAGCCGCGTCTCGCGCACCAGCGCGCGCATCGCTTCAGACGAGCGCAGCCTTCGAGGTCTATGGATGGGAAAGGGCATTTTTTGTGGTCTGGATTTCGACGCCGCGGTCCCGCAAACATGCCGGTGAAAACACGGTTCACACGGGGCGTCAGTCGGATTATAATCTGCGTTAGTGAGCTTCAGTGGCATGAGCCGAACGAATCGCTGCTTGACACCGAAATCCTGACTATTAAAATATTTCCTATCTTTCCAGCGTTTCTATGCAGACCGCCTGCGAGCACAAGAAGACAGTAATCATCGCCAGACGTGACGGAGTGGACTATGTCGAGTGCCTGGACTGCCGCCAGATCTTCGAGGCTGAAGACCTTGAGCCCGTCACCGTCGAAGCGGACGAAGAATAACTTCCCAACAGCCTGATTCCGGAAACTGGCGCGCCATCGCGATCCCGGTTCTGCAGCGCCGGATTCCGAGTTGTCCCCTGTGCCCTGTTAGCATACGCCTATATGCATGATTTGGGGGCGTTTCGCGCCAATCTCGATGCCGTTGCGGCGCGTCTTGCCACGCGCGGCAAACCACTTCCCATCGAGCAGTTCCGCGATCTCGACCAGCGCCGCCGCGCCGCCATCACGGAGACGGAGCAACTTCGCGCCGAGCAGAACGCCATCTCGCGCGAGGTCGCCACACTCCGCAAACAGGGTCTTGAGACAAGCGGGTTGCAGGCGAATTCCCGTGCCGTTGGCGAGCGAATCTCGGCTCTGGCGGGCCAGACCGAAGCCCTTGACGCTGAATTCCGCGAGCTCCTCGCCGGCATCCCCAATATTCCGCACGAATCCGTTCCCGTCGGCGCTTCCGCCGAGGATAACGTCGAGATTCGGCGGGTTGGCGAGCCTCCGCATTTCGACTTCGAGCCCAAAGCTCACTGGGACCTCGGCCCGGACCTCGGTATTCTCGATTTCGATCGCGCCGCGAAGATCACCGGCGCACGCTTCGCCGTGTACATGGGAGCCGGCGCGAAACTCGAGCGCGCGCTCATCAATTTCATGCTGGACGTGCACACCCGCGAGCACGGCTATACCGAAACGCTTCCGCCGTTCATGGCCAATTCCGCCAGTCTCTTCGGTACCGGACAGCTTCCCAAATTCGCCGAAGATCTGTTCAAAATTGACAAGACGGATTACTGGCTCATTCCCACGGCCGAAGTTCCCGTAACAAACCTTTACCGGGACGAAGTGCTCGACCCCGCTCGCCTGCCCATCAAATTCTGCGCCTATACCCCGTGCTTCCGCAGCGAAGCGGGCTCCTACGGGCGCGATGTGCGCGGCATCATACGGCAGCACCAGTTCCAGAAGGTTGAACTGGTCAAATTCACGCTCCCGGAGCAAAGCTACGACGAACTGGACCGCCTTACTGCCGACGCGGAAGATATTCTCCGGCGCCTCGGCCTGCCATTCCGCACCGTTGTTCTTTCGACCGGCGACATGGGCTTCGGCTCGGCCAAAACCTACGACATCGAGGTCTGGCTGCCCGGACAAAATGGCTACAAGGAAATCTCTTCCTGCTCGAATTACGAGGCCTTCCAGGCCCGCCGCGCGAATATTCGCTACAAAGCACCGAAGAAGGCCGAGTTTGCCCACACCCTCAATGGCAGCGGCCTGGCGGTGGGGCGCACCTGGGTAGCCGTAGTGGAGAATGGCCAGCAGCGCGACGGAAGTATCGTCATTCCGGATGCCCTGCGGGCTTTCATGAACGCCGAGCGCATCCAGCGGAACGGCCAGCTGGCCTGATCACTCCGCAGCCGCGTTCAGCGTATCTGTTCGAGCCGGCGAATCCGGTCTTCGGTCGAGGGGTGGGTGGAAAAGAGCTTCATCATCACGCTGCCTCCGGCAAGTGGCTGCATGATGTACAGGTGCGAAGTGGCCGGATTCGCGTCCATCGGGATCCGGTGCGCATAGGAATCGAGCTTCCGCAAAGCGCCGATGAGAGGATATGGCGAACCGATATATTTCGCCGAAGCGGCATCGGCTGAGTATTCGCGGCTGCGCGAGATCGCCATCTGGATGATCATTGCAGCGATTGGTCCCACGATCAGCATCACCAGATCGGCCACCCCGCTGCCGCGGTCCCGCTCATCGCGGTTGCCGCCCATTCCGAACCAGAACGCCATGCGGGCGGCGAAAGTGATCACCGCGGCAATCGTCGCCGCGACGGAACTGATCAGAATGTCGCGGTGCAGTACGTGGCCCAGCTCGTGCGCCACCACGCCGGACAGCTCATTGTCGTCCATCAGTTGCAGAATGCCTGCGGTGAACGCCACCGAGGCGTGGTTCGGACTCCGCCCGGTAGCGAATGCGTTTGGTGAAGGCTCGGGCGTGACGTAGAGCTTCGGCATCGGAATGTTCATCCGGCGCGCGATATTCTCCACCAGCGGCGCGATGCGGCTATAAACCTGCGGCGCGGATTCCGGCGTCAGCGGCTGCGCCCCGCTCATCGCCAGCGCGATCTTGTCGGAAAAGAAATAGCTGGCGAAATTCGTCAGGAGCGCGAAGCCAAGAGCGTATTCCAGCCCTCTCGTGCCGCCAAACGCCTGCCCGCACACCAGCATGATTGCGCTCAACAGGCCCAGCAGCGCGGCGGTCTTCAGTCCATTGTGGTAGTGCATATAAAATGTCGGTCCCGGACAAAAAAGCGGGGCGGCTTTCCAAACCACCCCGCCCATTCACTTAGACGGTAACAGCTTCACGTTGTTTCTCGAATTTCAGCTTCGTTCCGTCGCCGTCGCGGTCCACCACGATCGTATCGCCCGACAGGAAGTCGCCCGCAAGCAGTTTCATCGCCAGCGGATCTTGTACCAGGCGCTGAATGGACCGGCGCATCGGACGGGCGCCGTAAGCGGCGTCGTAGCCGTCGTTCATGATTGCCTCCTTCGCCGCCGGCGTGATTTCGAGTTTCATGCCGCGGTCGGCCAGCATCTTCTCCACCCGCTTCAACTGCAGATCGATGATGACTGACAGGTGTTCCTGCGAGAGCGCGTTGAAGACAATGATGTCGTCCACGCGATTGAGGAATTCCGGCCGGAACGTCGCGCGCAGCGCATCGAGCAGCCGTTTGCGCACTTCTTCGGTGCCGTTCTTCGTTCGCTGGTTCACTGAGAACCCGATCGGGTTGCCGTCCCCGATGACGCTCGAACCGACGTTCGAGGTCATGATGATAACGGTGTTCTTGAAGTCCACCGTACGTCCCTGACCATCGGTAAGCCGGCCGTCGTCGAGGATCTGGAGCATCGCGTTGAAAACGTCGGGATGCGCTTTTTCGATTTCATCGAAGAGCACAACCGAGTACGGCCGCCGCCGAACATGTTCGGTAAGCTGGCCGCCTTCGTCATAGCCGACGTATCCCGGAGGCGCGCCGATCATTCGCGATACGGCGTGTTTCTCCATGTATTCGGACATATCGACGCGAACCATGGCCTTGTCGTCGTCGAACATGAATTCGGCGAGCGCTTTGGCGAGTTCGGTTTTGCCGACGCCCGTGGGCCCGAGGAAGATGAAGCTTCCGATGGGCCGGTTGGGGTCGCTGAGTCCCGCGCGGTTGCGGCGGATGGCGTTTGACACCAGAGCAACAGCTTCGTTCTGCCCCACAACCCGTTCGTGCAGCCTGGCCTCCATGTGAATCAGTTTCTGGACTTCGCCTTCCAGCATGCGGGAAACCGGGATGCCCGTCCATTTGGCGACGATCTTCGCGATGTCTTCCTCGTCGATCTCTTCCTTGAGAAGAGCCGAGCCGGACTTGATCGCTTCGAGGTCGTGGTTGGCGGCTTCGAGACTGCGCTCGATTTCGGCCAGACGGCCGTACCGGAGCTGGGCGGCTTTCTCCCAGTCGCCGGTTCGAGTGGCCTTTTCCTCTTCCGCCCGGGCCTGCTCCTGCTCTTCCTTGAGCTGCTGGACCCGCGTAATGGCGCTCTTCTCGCGATTCCAGCGTTCTTTCAGCTGAGCCGATTCGCCGCGCAGGCGTTCGAGTTCGTTTTCGACGTGCCGCAGTCTTTCTTTCGAAGCCGCATCGTTTTCCCGGTTCAGCGCCTGGCGCTCGATTTCGAG
>DAIDJK010000031.1 GCA_027450225.1 Bryobacterales bacterium
GGATGAGGGAACCCTCGCTGCGCAGGAATCCTTCCTTGTCGGCGTCGAGAATTGCGACCAGCGAAACCTCCGGCAGATCGAGGCCTTCCCGCAGAAGGTTGATGCCGATGAGTACGTCGAACTCGCCGCGGCGCAGATCGCGCAGGATTTTGATGCGGTCGAGCGTGCTGACTTCCGAATGCAGGTAATTGCAGCGCACGCCGACTTCGGAATAGTATTCGGCGAGATCCTCGGCCATGCGCTTGGTGAGGGTGGTGACGAGGACGCGCTGGTTGGCGGCGACGCGGCGGCGAATCTCGTTCAGCAGATCGTCCACCTGGCCCTTGATGGGCCGGATTTCGATTTCAGGATCCACCAGACCGGTGGGCCGGATGATCTGCTCGACGACGACGCCCGCCGATTTGGTGAGCTCATAGGGACCGGGCGTGGCCGAAACATAGACCACCTGATTCACGCGGTGCTCGAATTCTTCGAAGGTGAGCGGGCGGTTGTCGAGAGCGCTCGGCAGACGGAAGCCGTGGCCGACGAGGATTTCCTTGCGCGAGCGGTCGCCATGATACATGCCGTGCAGCTGTGGGACCGTCTGGTGGCTCTCGTCGATGAACATGACGGAATCGTGCGGGAGGTAATCGAGCAGAGTGGGGGGCGCTTCCCCGGGGAGACGCCCGGAAAAATGCCGCGAATAATTCTCGATTCCGTGGCAATAGCCGACCTCTTTGATCATCTCGAGGTCGAACATGGTGCGCTGGTGAAGGCGCTGGGCTTCGATCAGTTTGCCCTGGGATTCCAGATGCGGGCGCCATTGTTCGAGCTCGGCGCGGATCGATTCCATGGCCGATTCCTTCGTGAGCCGGGACATGACGTAGTGCGTCTTCGGATAGATGGGCAGGCGCTGGTAGGTCTGGCGGACCTGGCCGAGGAGCGGATCGATCTGCGAGAGTGTTTCGACTTCATCGCCCCACATCTCGATACGATAGGCGTTTTCGTCGTAGGTGGGCCAGACTTCGATGACGTCGCCCCGCACGCGGAACGTGCCGCGGCGGAAATCGTGATCGTTGCGGTCGTAGAGGATTTCGACGAGCTTGCCCAGAATCTCCCGGCGCGTGATGTGCTGGCCTTTCTCGAGCATAAGCAGCATGCCGTAGTAGGCTTCCGGCGAACCGAGGCCGTAGATGCAGCTGACGCTGGCCACGATGACGCAGTCGCGGCGCTCGAAAAGCGATCGCGTGGCGGAAAGGCGGAGGCGATCGAGCTCATCGTTGATGGTCGCTTCCTTCTCGATATAAACGTCGCTCGACGGAATATAGGCTTCCGGTTGATAGTAATCGTAGTAGCTGACGAAATATTCAACCGCGTTGTTCGGAAAAAACGATTTGAATTCGTGGTAAAGCTGCGCGGCGAGGGTTTTGTTGTGCGCGAGAACGAGCGCCGGCCGGTCGATTTGTTCGATGACCTTCGCCATCGAAAAAGTCTTGCCGGAGCCGGTGACTCCGAGCAGAACCTGATGCTTTTCCCCGTCGAGAAGGCCGCGCGTCAGCTCCGCGATGGCGGTCTTCTGATCGCCCTTCGGCTGATAGCCGACGACGAGCTGAAATGGCATGAGTACAGTATAGGAGCACCTGAGGACAGGGGCTGTCCGAAACGGTGCGCGATCAGGCTGGGCGGAGGTGAATGGCCCGAAGAGACGGAAATGCCTGCGCCGGCTGCCCTGCGGACTGTTGCCTGGCGTGGAAGTGAGTGCCGCGAGACTGCAAGGCGCGGGCACTTCCGCCTGTTCAGCGCGTTTTTAGTTTATTGCCCGCTTACGGCGGGCATGTCTCGTTTATTGCCCGCTTACGGCGGGCATGTCTTCGATATCCTCCATGCGCTCGATTTCGAGCGCCATCCGGCTGTTCACTACGGCGTCTTTAAATTCCTGCTCCCGGTTGTCGGCCACATCGTATTCCCAGATCTCGGAGCCAAGCGAGAGGAAATCGTCATCCTCTTCCATGGCGTCTTCCCCGTGCAGACTGGGCGGCTCAATCCGCTCGACGAATTCAGAATCGAGAATCACGCCGTCCGGAACGTTGACGAACGTCTGAGGAGCGTCCGCTTCTTCGCCCTCGCGGTTGAATCGCTTGCGGAAAGTGACACGGTATCGCATGGGTCCGCGGTATTCACAGGCAATCGGCGTGCCGGAGGCGAGCAGACGGAGGCTCTATGGGGGACCCGCCGCCGCGCTTCGGCGCTCATCTTCACATTCCGGAAATCCCGAAGCGGCTTGAAGGTTGCTGCGGTTACAATACGCACTTGTCCCTGGTCCACACGAGTCCTGCCGCTTCGCAACCGGCATCCGATTCGCGCCGGCGCAGGGTGCTGGCGGCGTGCAGGGGCCCGGCGATACTGTTCGCGATTGTGGCGCTGATGTTCTGGAAACTGGTGTTCACGCGCCAGTACACGTGGCTCGATTCGCCGGAAGTGGCTGCGCAGATCCTGCCGTGGTTTCAGCTGCAGGCCTCCAGCGTTCAGCACTGGTCGCTGACGTTGTGGGACCCGTATCAGTGGTGCGGGCACCCGCTGGCCGGGGAGGGACAATCCGGCACGCTCTACCCGCTGAACTGGCTGCTGTGGGCGATGCCGCTGCACCGCACCTGGCTGCGGCACGTGTATCTGAACTGGTACTTCGTTCTGATCCACGCGCAGGCGGCGTTGTGCGCGTACTGGCTCTGCCGGGACCAGAAGCATTCGCGGCCGGCATCGATCGCGGGCGGCATCGCGTTCGCATTCGGGCCGCTGATGGGAACGGCGGTGTGGCCCGCGACGCTGAACGCGATGGCGTGGGCGCCCGCGGCGCTGCTGTTTTTCCTGCGCGCGAGCCGCAACGACCGGGCGGCGTGGTCGGCGGCGATGTGCGGAGCGGCAATTGGAGCGGCATGCCTGACCGGCGCTGACGAGGTCCCGATTCTGCTGGGGCTGGCTTTCGGCGCGCTCTGGATATGGCGCGCGTCCGAAACGCGGTCCGTGAGGCAAGTGCTGATCGCCGCGGGGGCGGCGCTGGGCATCGGGGCCATGCAGATTGTTCCGGGCGTGGAATATCTTTTCCACGCTCCCCAGGTGGCGGCCCGGAACGCGGGCGTGGCATGGCAATCGAAAGCGCTGTTTCCGGTGGCGCTGGTGAACCTGGCGCTGCCGGGCGCGGGCGAACCGGCGCTGTTCATCGGCTGCGCTGTTCTGGCGCTGGCCGGGATTGGCGTGTGGCGTCGCAACGGCGAGCGAGGGACGTGGGTCTGTCTTGTGTTTGCGGCGGCCGCCATCGCGATCGCGGCCGGCCCATGGTCGATGTTCAGCGGTGCGCTCTATGGCGCGCGGCTGATCTGGAAGGACCCGCATTCGGCGCTGTGTCTGCTGGATCTGGCGTTGCCGCTTCCGGTGGCAGCGGGACTTGACGCGATTCGCGAAGGCGCTCTGCCGGTGAAGGCGCGGCAGGTTCTGCTCCGCGTTGCGATTGCGTGCGGCGTGGTGCTGTTTCTGCTTTCGATGACGATGGGGGACGATCTCGACCGCCTGGCGCCGGTGGCGCTGTGCGGGCTGACGGCGCTGGCCGCGTATGCCTTGCTCGAGGCGCGCGCACGCGGAGCAATTTCCGCAAAGGCGGCGAGCGTGATTGCCATTTTGCTGACGATGTGGCAATTCGGCCAGGTGGCCGGTGCGGACTGGAAGAATATCGAATTCGGCTGGCCGTGGCTTTCGCGTCTCGACGCTTCGTCCGACATCGCGACGGCGATGCGCAGCCAGCCCGAGGCGCCGCGGCTGGCGGACCCGGGGCGCGCGAGCTTCGATATGGGGGACTGGTTTGGGATTTACCAGTTCGATGGACTCTCCGGTGGAACGGAAAACATCGTGGCCGTGGCCGGGTTGCCGGAGGCGCGGGCGCTGGCTGGGGTTGGATATGCAATCTCCGCGAAGACAACCGGGGAACCCGCGTTCCAGAGCCGGTCCGGCATCCGGCTCGACCGCGCGCCGGACGCTTTCCCGCGCGCCTGGGTGGTGAGCCGGGCTGCCGCCGCGAATGAGGACGAGACGCAACTCTTCTCGCGACCGCTGGCCGATTTCCGCGGGACTGCGTTCGTGAGCGGCGCGGCGCCGCAACTCGGCGGCTGCTCCGGGTCGGGCGCCGCCACGCCGGGCATTGCCACATTCGCCTCGCACCGATCGAACCACATTACCGTCCGCGCCGCGCTCACGTGCCCGGGAATGGTGGTGATCGGCCAGACGTTCTATCCCGGGTGGCGCGCACGCGTTGACCGGAAACCGGCGCAACTGTACCAGGTGGATGGTTTTCTGGACGGCGTGGCCGCGCCGGCCGGCGAGCACACGATTGAACTGGTGTACTATCCCTGGGCGGTCTGGACCGGCGCCGCGATCAGCGCGATGACGGGGCTTTTGTTACTGGTTGTTTACAAGCGCAATTTCATGTGATTTTGGCTTGCCCGTCCGGCTCCGCGTGAACTAACCTGAACAAGGAAGTCCTGAATCCCCGGAAAGGAGGTCCGTATGTCCGATAGCGCTTCTGATAGCGGTAAAGATGCTCTGGTTGCCGGCGATACTGAACCTCCGTCCGGCAATATGGCCTGTTTTCCGGGGTAATTCGGGACGACGTCCGCACGGCGTTCTGATTTCCCCGAGCCAGCTCAAAGCATCTTTCCGTTGCGCACGCCGAATGGTTCGGCGCGGAACTACGCAGCGTAAACCCATGAACTATTTCTTCGCCACGTTGGCGGCTGCCTGCGTCCTGTTTGCGTGGGCGCCCGCGAGCCTGCACGCACAGGGCAATGCGCCCCCCGAAAAGAAACCGGAGACGCAGTCCGAAGAGAATACCCCGACGCCGGACGAGCGCTGGAATTTCTTCTACCAGGCGACGTCCATCGGCTCCTATCACGGCAGCTTTTTTGCGCCGTACACCGGGCCGAACAGCCTTTCGCCTTATTCGGAGCGCGACGTTTCGCTGACGGCGACCATGTACTTCGGCTTTCGGGCGGCGGAAAACACGCTGATTTATTTCGATCCGGAACTGGCGGGCGGCCGCGGATTCAGCAACGTGGACGGGCTGGCCAACGCGTATAACGGGGAACTGCCGCGGATCGCAACGGCAACGCCCAAACCTTACATTGCGCGCCTTTATGTGCAGCAGGATTTCGGCTTCGGCGCGCGGCGCGAGAACTTCGAAAGCGACGCGAATCAACTGGCGGGCAGCCGGCCGATGAACCGTTACACGATCGTGGCGGGCCGGTTCACGCTGACCGATTTCTTCGACGACAACCGGTACAGCCACGATCCGCGCTCGCAATTCATGGCGTGGGGACTGATGTACAACGGCGCCTGGGATTACCCGGCCGACACGCGCGGATATACGTGGGGCTGGATGCACGAACTGCACACGGAACACTGGTCCTTCAAATACGCGAGCGCCGCCGAGCCGAAGCTGGCCAACGGGCTGCGCTTCGACCGGCGCCTCTTCCGCGATCGCGGCGACGTATTTCAGGGGGAATACCGGAGCTCCGTGGCCGGGCATGCGGGCGCGGTGCGGCTGCTCGGCTACGTGAACCACACCGATTCGGGCAGCTACGGAGAAGCGATCGCGCTGGCGCAGGCGACGCATACCACGCCTGACATCAACAAGACTCTGCAAATCGGCACGATCAAGTACGGCTTCGGCATCAGCGCGGACCAGGAGATTACGAAGAACTTCGGCGTTTTCACGCGGCTCGGCTGGAATGACGGCAAGACCGAGGATTTCGCATTCACGGCGATCGATCGGCTGGCTGAAGGCGGCATCTCATTCAACGGGTCCGCGTGGGGGCGCCCGCAGGACAATACAGGCAGCGCATTCGCGGCGGCGGGTCTTTCGCGCGTGCACGCGGAATATCTGGAAATGGGCGGGCTCGATTTCATCATCGGCGACGGCAGGCTGAACTATGCGCCCGAGTATCTTTGGGAAAGTTACTATAGCGCGCAGGTGAAGAAAGGCATTTTCGTCAGCTTCGACGCCCAGCATTACAACAACCCCGCATACAATCACGATCGGGGACCAGTGTGGATATACTCGATCCGCATCCACATCGAGGGGGCCGCGATCCGATGAAGACTGCCGAAGCGCCGGCCCGGCGCACGCCTTCGCGGCGGCCGCCGCTGTTCTCGTCGTGGAATATTCTGCGCTACCGCATGCTGGCGCTGTTCGCCGTCATCGGTCCCGGGTTCATCACCGCCAATGTCGACAACGACCCCGGCGGCATCTTCACGTACTCGCAGGCGGGCGCGAAGTACGGGTATGCGCTGCTCTGGACGCTGGTGCCGACGACGGTGGCGCTGATCGTGGTGCAGGAGATGGCGGCGCGCATGGGCGCCATCACCGGCAAAGGCCTGTCGGACCTGATCCGCGAAGAGTTCGGGCTGCGGATGACGTTTTTCACGATGATCGTGCTGGGACTGGCCGATTTCGGCAACATCGCGTCCGAGTTCGCGGGCATCGCCTCGGGTCTCGGCATATTCGGGGTGAGCAAGTATATTTCGGTTCCCATCGGGGCGGCGCTGGTCTGGGCGATCATCGTGCGCGGCTCGTATAAACCGGTCGAAAAGCTGCTGCTCATTTTTTCGCTGATTTATTTCGCCTACCCGGTGTCGGCGTTTTTCGCGAAACCGGACTGGGGGCTGGCGCTGAAAAACACGGTGATCCCGCAGTTCAGCTCCGATCCCGGCTATCTGGTGATGATCGTCGGCCTGATCGGAACCACGATTACGCCGTGGATGCAGTTTTATCTGCAGGCCTCGATCGTGGAGAAGGGCGTGACGAAGCGCAATTACGGACTCAGCCGCATTGACGTTATCTTCGGCTGCATCGTGACGGACGTGATCGCATTCTTCATTGTGGTGGCGTGCGCGGCCACCATTTTCCACTCGCAGCACCGCGATATCGCCGACGCCGCCGAAGCAGCGCGCGCGCTGGTTCCGTTCGCAGGAAGGTTTGCGGCGATTCTGTTCGCCGTGGGACTGGTAAACGCGTCGCTGATGTCCGCCGCGATCCTGCCGCTGGCG
>DAIDJK010000032.1 GCA_027450225.1 Bryobacterales bacterium
CCTTCGCCGCCGCGCTGCGCCTTACCTTCAGCGCCACCGCCACGCACAGAATCGCGAACGCCACATACGCCCCGCTCCATCCCCACGCCTGCTGACGGCTGGTCAGCTCCGGCTCGATCAGCACCGGATACGCCAGCAATCCCGCCATCGACCCCGCGTTCGAAAGCGCGAAGAATCTCCACGGCAGCCTCCCGCCGCTCGATCGCGAATACCAGTTCTGCAGCAGCGGGCTCGTCGAGGACAGCAGGAAATACGGCAGCCCCACCGTCGCCGCCAGCAAGCCCAATATCCGCAGCAGCGGGTCTTCCGCGCCCTGCGGTTTCCACCACGCCGAGGGCATAATCGGCAGCGCCAGCAGGCTCGCCGCCAGCAGCCCGCAATGAATCGCCGCCTGATGCCCGCGCGGCCGCCCGCCCAGCCAGTGCGCATACGCGTACCCCGCCAGCAGCGCCACCTGGAAGAACAGCATGCAGCTGGTCCACACCGCCGCGCTTCCCCCGAACCACGGCAGAATCAGCTTCGCGATCAGCGGCTGCACCTGAAACAGCAGGAATGCGCTGGCCACGATCGTTACTCCGAAAAGCCCCGCCGGTACCGCCCGGCCGCTACTTGTAAGCTGCGATTCCGGTGACTCGTTCTCCGATGACCAGAGCGTGGATGTGGTCTGTTCCCTCATAGGTTTTGACCGTCTCCAGATTGCATAGATGCCGCATTATAGGATACTCGTCCGTAATCCCATTTGCCCCCAGTAAATCGCGGCTCAAACGGGCGCATTCGAGCGCCATCCATGCGTTGTTCCGCTTCAGCATGGAGATGTGCGCCGGCTCCAGCCGCCCCGCATCCTTCAGCCGTCCGCACTGCAGCGCCAGCAGTTGCGCTTTCGTAATCTCCGTAATCATCCACGCCAGCTTTTCCTGCACCAGCTGATGGCTCGCCAGCGGCCGGTCGTCGAACTGCTTCCGCACCGTCGAATAATGGCGCGCCGTTTCATAGCAGTCCATCGCCGCGCCCATCACGCCCCAGCCGATCCCGTAGCGCGCCTGCGAAAGGCACGAAAGCGGCCCCTTCAATCCCTTCGCCTCCGGCAGCATCGCCGACGCCGGAACCCGGCAATCCGAAAACGACAGGCTTGAGGTTACCGACGCCCGCATCGACCATTTCCCGTGAATGTCGGACGTTGTGAATCCCGGCGTTCCGCGCTCCACCAGAAATCCGCGAATCCCGTCCTGCGCCCGCGCCCATACCACCGCCACGTCCGCCATCGACCCGTTCGTGATCCACGTCTTTTCCCCGTTCAGCACCCACCCCGCGCCATCGCGCTCCGCCCGTGTCCGCATCCCCGCCGGATTCGAGCCGAAGTCCGGTTCCGTCAGCCCGAAGCAGCCCACCGCCCGGCCTTTCTGCAGCTCCGGCAGCCACTTCGCTTTCTGCTCCCCGGACCCGTAAGTCAGAATCGGGTACATCACCAGCGCGCCCTGCACCGAAACAAAGCTGCGAATTCCGGAATCTCCGCGCTCGATTTCCTGCATAATAAGTCCGTATTCCACGTTCGACATTCCCGCGCACCCGTAGCCTTCCAGATTGGCGCCGAGGAATCCCATCTCCGCCATCTCCGGGATCAGCTCGCCCGGAAATCGTCCCTCCCGGAAACACTCCCGGATCACCGGCGTCACGCGCCCCTCCACGAAGCGCCGCGCCTCCCGCTTCACCAGCAGTTCCTGCCCGGAAAACTGCGATTCCATCGAAAGAAAGTCCGGTTCGCGATAGCTCATTCGGTCCCAGTCTATTGGAAACCCGCGGCTCCGTGCGCCGTAGCGCCACTGGCACTATTCTTCACCCGGATACGCCAACGTCATAAAGGAATCCGAAATGCAACACCGTTGTCGTAGAGGCCAATGGCGGCGGTCGTCAAATCCGCTCGTTGCGTGAGCGGAAACACTTCCCGGTGGCCACTGAATTCAGGTGCGGTATATCGCATCACCTTTGCGGGTCCTGCGAGCGAATTCTCCCGCGCCAAAGGCAACGTAACTATTTGAAGATAGAAGAATTGAAGACCGTCGGGGAAGAAAGGCAACCACGCAATGGGTCCAGTGTATAAGCCGGAGTATTACGAATTTCTCTACGAAAAGTCTTCACGAAATCGCATCCTCGTCACCGCGAAAACCCTGTTCGCCTCGCTCGGCTACGACAACACCAGCACGGCCGTCATCGCGCGTAACGCGGGCACCAGCGAATCGCAGCTCATGAAGCACTTCGGCGGCAAGGCGGGCCTGCTCGAAACCATCTTCACGGAGGGCTGGAACAAGATCAACGCCCAGCTCGAGGAATGCTTCAAGACGGCGGAAAACCTCAGCGCGAAGCTGAGCTGCATCCCCACCGTGGCGCTTTCCAATCTCGATCAGGATCTCGAACTGAAGACTCTGGTTCTGCTCGAAGCCCACCGCATGCGGGATGTGGCCCGTACCGCTCCGCTCGAAAGTGGCTACGGCCGTTTTCTCGCCATGGTCGATCGTGAGATTGAGCGCTCGGTCGCGGAAAACGAGTTCAGAAAGCCTGTCCCCGCCTGGCCGCTCCGCTCCGCGCTAGTGGGCATGGTGGAGGGCTGCATTCGGGATCAGGTGCTCGGCGCCCGGGCGAATTTCCCGGCCGGCTTCAGTTCGGAAGATTGCCGCGCCCTGTTCAGCCGGTTCATCGATACCGTCGTCTCCGGCGCCCCCGCGCAGCACATCGGCGCGCAAAGCTGAAGCGCGCTCGCGCTTAGTCGCACCCGCGCCGGACATACGCCTCGCATTCCGCGCGCGTCAGTTTCCTGACGCTCCGCCGGGCCGCAAGTTCCTGCAGTTCATCGCTGGTCACGCGCCGCCCGTTGAACGTCAGCCGTCCTTCATCGTCGAGCCCCAGCACGCCGCGCCTTCCGCCCAGTGTCTCCTCGATCGCGCGGTCCACGTTCCAAACCTTCACCGTCCCATCGCCGCCGGACGTCGCCAGTTCCCGGTCGTCCGGACTCCACGCCACGCTCCACGCCTGCTCCTGGTTGGTGTAGAAGGCCATCTCCGTCCGGTAAAGCCGGTGATACGCGAAAAGCGTCCATATCCTGACAGTGCCGTCGAGGCTCGCCGTTGCCAGCCGCGTCCCGCTGTGGTTCCACGCCACCGCCGTGATCGTGTTCGTATGCCCGCTCAGCGGCTGCGGACTCCCGCTGCCCACGCAGACCACGCCGGTGTGGCCTCCCGTCGCCAT